>NZ_JBEZJP010000222.1:0-12816 GCF_040653175.1 Actinomadura sp. NPDC048032 | reverse complement strand
CACCGCCTTGAGGGGCATGCCGGTAGGCCCGTACCCACACGGGTGGTCCGGGCCTACCGGCCACGCTTCATTTGGACCGCGCCGGTCCTTGGACCGCCGCCGCACGGGCCCCGGGGGCCCGGTCGAACTCAGCTCGCGACGAGTTCTTCCTCGTCGACCTCCGCCGACCGCTCGTACTCTTCCTTCGCGGTCTCCAGCAGCTCGCGCCACGAGCGCACATCCGGCCGCCGCCGCAGCAGCGCACGGCGCTCCCGCTCGGTCATCCCGCCCCACACACCGAACTCGATCCGGTTGTCGAGAGCGTCGGCGAGACACTCCGTGCGCACCGGGCAGCCGCGGCAGATGAGCTTGGCTCGGTTCTGCGCCGCACCCTGCACGAACAGAGCGTCCGGATCCGCGTTACGGCAGGCGGCGCGGGCGGTCCAATCCGTGATCCACATCTTGGCCCCACTCCCCTAGGGTCTGTGTCGATTTGCGCTCCTTGGCCGGACGGGCGCGGACGTCAGGCCGCCAAACGAAAGCCGTGGGGAAGAACTTACGGAAGCGAGGGACGTTTCAACAGCCCCCGTTGGGCCCATTCTCGATATAGCCCACCGGGGCCATACCGCCGGAACGGACTAGTTACCTGTAGTTGACGCGCCAGACACTGCGCAGGTTGTCACGATGAGGGCATAACGGACGAAGATCCTGATCAGCCGGTCCGGAAAGCACGAACCCTGGGGGACCTGTCCCTAATGCACTGCTCGTCCCGCGTACCCTAGACCCCGTGCGCGTTGCGAAGAACGATCGGGCCCAGGCCGCGTCCACGCTGTTCAGGTTGCTAGGTGCCGGGGTGGTGGCGGGCCTCATCGTCGCGCTCATCGCGCTGCCCGCCGTCGGCAGCGCCGGGCTGACCGCCCGCGACGCCGCCAACAACTTCGAGGACATGGACAGCCAGCTCAAGACGACACCGCCGTCCGAGAAGACGGTGATGTACGACGGCAACGGCAAGCAGGTCGCCACGTTCTTCGACAAGTACCGCGAGTCCGTCCGGCTCGACCAGGTCGCCCCCATCATGCGGCAGGCGATGATCGACATCGAGGACTCGCGCTTCTACGAGCACGGCGCGCTCGACCTCAAGGGCACCATCCGCGCGATGGCCTCCAACGTCGAGTCCGAGCAGACGCAGGGCGGCTCCACGCTCACCCAGCAGTACGTCAAGAACCTCCTGGTCGACAGCGCCAAGTCCGAGGAGGAGTACCGCGAGGTCACGGCGCCCACGGTCGGGCGCAAGCTGCGCGAGCTCCGCTACGCGCTCGACATCGAGCAGCGCCTCACCAAGGACCAGATCCTTGAGGGCTACATGAACGTCGCCTACTTCAGCGCCGGCGCGTACGGCGTCCAGGCGGCGGCCAAGCGGTACTTCAGCATCCCCGCGTCCAAGCTGGAACTCGGCCAGGCCGCGCTGCTCGCCGGCATCACCCAGAACCCCACCGCCTTCGACCCCATCCGCAACCCCAAGGACGCGCGCAAGCGGCGCGACGTCGTCCTCTACCGGATGGCGCAGCTCGGCCACATCAGCAAGGCACAGGCCGACACAGAGGCCGCCAAGCCCATCCAGCTGAACCGCACCGACCCGGTCGGCGGCTGCGAGACCAGCAAGGCGCCGTACTTCTGCGAGTACGTGAAGTACGACATGCTCAACATCCTGTCGGACGGCAAGTACTGGCAGCTCAAGCCGAAGCAGCAGCAGAACGTCGTCAACAAGCTGAACCGCGGCGGCTACACCATCCGTACCACCCTCGATATGGACGACCAGCGCGCCGTCGACAGGGCCCTGCGCGGGACCGTCCCCCCCGGCGGCAACCGCGTCGGCGCCGAGGCGATGGTCGAGCCCGGCACCGGCAAGATCCGGGCCATCGGGCTGAGCAAGCGGTACGGCCCCGGCAAGGGCCGCACGACCATCAACCTCCCGGCCGACTCCGCGCACGGCGGCGGCAGCGGCGTCTCGGCGGGCTCGACCTTCAAGGTCTTCACCCTCGCCGCCGCCATCGACCAGGGCATCCCGGTCAGCACGACCATCAACTCGCCGCAGACCACCACGGTCAGCGGGTTCCAGCCGTGCCGCTACACCGGGATGTTCGACGGCAAGAAGGTCAAGAACGCCATGGTCGGCGGCGGCCCCTGGACGCTGTCGAACGCGGGCGACAGCGAGAAGGGCAACTTCGACCTGAAGACCGGCACCTGGCACTCGGTCAACACCTTCTACGCCGTCCTGGAGAAGCGCGTCGGCGTCTGCAACGCCGTCAAGATGGCCGAGAAGTTCGGGATGAAGCAGGCCACCGGCGACCCCCTGATGCCGATCGCGTCGCAGGTCCTCGGCGTCAACGACATCGACATGGTGCACCTCGCCGCCGCCTACGCCGGCTTCGCCGCCCGCGGCAAGTACTGCGCCCCCCTCTCGGTGACCGAGGTCGTCGACCCGGAGGGCAAGAAGCTCAAGCTTCCCAAGCAGGACTGCCACCAGGCCCTCGACCAGGACGTCGCCGACAAGGTCAACTCGATCCTGCAGGGCGTCCTCACCAAGGGCACCGCCGCCGGACGCGGCATCGGACGTCCCGCCGCCGGCAAGACCGGAACCTGTGAAGAGTTCACCTGCGCCGTGTTCGCCGGGTTCACCCCGAACCTGGCCGCCGCCACCGCCTACTGGGACTTCCGCGGCCCCTGGCAGTACAAGGTCTACGGCGTCTACGGCGCGGACATCCCCGGCGGCATGTGGCAGCAGTCCATGCGCAGCGCCCTCGCGGGCAAGCCCGCCCCCGGCTTCCAGACCCCGACCCGCGACTTCGGCGACACCACGAAGGTCCCGCAGGTGAAGGGCCTCACGGTCGCCGCCGCCACCGCCCGGCTCAGGGGCGCCGACCTGAAGGTGCAGGTCGCGTCCGGCTCCGTCGACTCCGACCAGCCGAAGGGCACGGTCGTGTCCACCTCGCCCGACGCGGGCAGCTCCGTCCCGCCCGGCACCACCGTCATCCTCTACGTGAGCGGCGGCAAGAAGCGCGGCGCCCCGCCCTCAGGCGACTGACGCGAAAGGGCCCGGCACCATGCCGGGCCCTTTCTCATTCAGCCAGCTGCCGCTTCACCTCCGCCGCGACGCGCCCGCCCTCCGCGCGCCCGGCCACCTTCGGGTTCACCGACTTCATGACCTGCCCCATCGCGCGGGGCCCCGACGCGCCCGTCTCGGCGATCGCGTCCGCCACCAGCGCGGTCAGCTCCTCGTCGGACAGCTGCGCGGGCAGGTACTCCTCCAGCACCCCGCCCTCGTCCCGCTCCGCCTGCGCCTGCTCCTCGCGCCCCGCGTCGCCGAAGGCCGTCGCGGCCTCCCGCCGCTTCTTCGCCTCCCGCGTGAGCACCTTCACGACGTCGTCGTCGGAAAGCGTCCGCGACTGCTTGCCGGCGACCTCCTCGTTCTTCACCGCCGTGAGCGCCATGCGCAGCGTGCGCGTGCGCAGCTCGTCGCGCGCCTTCATCGCCGACGACAGATCGGTCTCCAGCTTCTCCTTCAGGGTCATGCCCCACATCATGCCCGTCCGCGACCTTCCGCCTCATCAGGATTACCGAGCGGCGCCCATGTCTGAAAGCATGGAACCCTGAGAAGGGAGAGCCGTGCGAAAGATCCACGCCGTGCCGCTGGGAGTACTGGGCGCGGGCGCCGCGACCTTCGGGTACGCCTCGTTGATCGAGCGGAACTGGTTCCGCCTCCGCCGCTTCGACGTGCCCGTGCTGCCGCCCGGCCGCCCGCCGGTGAAGATCCTGCACATCTCCGACGCGCACCTCACGCCCGGCAGATCCCGCCTGATCCACTGGGTCCGCTCGCTGGACGCCCTGGAGCCCGACCTCGTCGTCAACACCGGAGACACCCTCTCCCACCGCGACGCGATCGGCCCCTTCCTGGACGCCCTCGGCCCCCTCCTCGACCGCCCCGGCGTCTTCGTCTACGGCTCCAACGACCTGTACTCCCCGGTCCTGAAGAACCCGCTCCGCTACATCTGGCGCACGAGCAAGTCCGACTACGGCCGCCGCCGCCGCGAGCCCGACCTCCCCTACCGCGAGCTCGGCTCCTCCCTCCAGGCCGCCGGCTGGCTCGACCTGAACAACCGCATCGGCCGCCTCAAGGTCGGCGAACTCGACGTCGAGTTCGGCGGCATCGACGACTCCCACATCAACCGGGACCGCTACGACAAGATCGCCGGCCCCGTCGACCCCCAGGCCGACGTCCACCTCGGCATCATGCACTCCCCGGAACCCCGCAACCTCGACCGCTTCACCGCCGACGGCTACGACCTCCTGCTCGCCGGCCACACCCACGGCGGCCAGGTCTGCGTCCCCTTCTACGGCGCCCTCGCCACCAACTGCGGCATCGACCGCCCCCGCGTCAAGGGCCTCCACAAACACCGCGGCTCCTGGCTCCACGTCTCCGCGGGCCTGGGCACGTCCCCGAAGGCCCCCATGCGCTTCTGCTGCCCGCCCGAGGCCTCCCTGCTCACCCTCGTCCCTCGACGGTGAACTGGAAGACCGCCCCGCTCCTAGCCACCCTGTACGACGTCGCCGTCCAGAACCGCGCCCTCTCCCACCTGGGAGCCCGCGCCCTCTGGAACTACGACATCGGCCACCTCCACGAACTCATCGCCGCCCAGGACCCGTCAGCCCTGACCCTGGACATCCCCTGCGGCGGCGGCCTGGCCATAAATAACAACCCCCGCCACGTGGCAGCCGACCTCTCCACGACCATGCTCAAGAGAGCCCGCCGCAAGACGACGACCCTCGTCCAGGCAGACATCTACAACCTCCCCTTCCCCACCGACACCTTCGACGTCTGCCTCACCTACAACGGCCTCCACTGCCTGCAAGACCCACCCGCAGCCCTCCAGGAACTAACCCGAGTCCTACGCCCAGGCGGCACTCTCCAAGGCACGACCGTGGTCAAGGCCGCCGGCCGCGACCCCCTGATCAAACTCCTCCAGTACCAAGGCGCCTTCGGCAACCCAGGCACCAGAGCCGACCTCCGAACCTGGCTGGAGACCGCCGCCCTGACGAACATCACCCTCACGCCCTCGGGCGCCGTGACCGCCTTCACAGCCCGAAAATCAGGGACGCACCACTCCCCAGCATCCGCTAAAGTGGACTAGGCGCCGGGAGGACGTACAACTCCCGGGCAGCCGCCACCGGGGTGTAGCGCAGCTTGGCAGCGCGCTTCGTTCGGGACGAAGAGGTCGTGGGTTCAAATCCCGCCACCCCGACAGAAAACGCCAGATCAGAGGCCGGTTCTCCCCCACGGAGACCGGCCTCAAGATCTTTCGACCCCCATCCGACCCCGCCCCCAGCCGTGCGCCCGCGACCTCCAGGGGCACGCACCATCACCAGTCGGCCACAGCCCAGGCGCGCCGACACCCATCTGAACCATCGCTTCTGCCGCTCGCACCACCCGTTCCGTTCCGCTCCTGCCTCTTTCGGGGCAGCATCCAGCGGACAGCCCCAGGCTGCCAGCCCGCGAACACGGACATAGGTGCATGAGCCGAGGTTGTCCTCCTATCCAGTGAACGCCGACTGCCCGTCGGGCAGCAAGGGGCTCGCCAACGGATCCTGCGTCAGCGGCCACAAAGTGGTCTAGCTCCTCACCGCCCTTTTCGTTGGGCATGATCCAAGGCAAGGACTCCGGTGAGCCCACTATCGCCTCGGCATGCCGCGGAACCACGTGATTAGGCGGTGTGGGTTGCCGACGGCGGCCGACAGGGCGATCTACTGGATGGGGCGACCGGACTCCGGTGAACGCGTGGACCTACTCGAAGATCCTGCCGAGCACGTGTGAGTGGTCGGTCTTGTAACTGTTGAGCATGGCCAGTGACTCGGACGGCACGTGGACGCTCTGGCGTGGCCACACCCGCGAGTCCGATCGGCGGCGCATCCGCCTTGACCTGCCGGACATCCTGCTGCCCACAGCTCAGCCACTGGAGTCACCTGGGCCGTCGCGCCTGTGGCGGCCCAGGCTCGGGGACCTCGATAGTCCGAAGGCATCGGCCATTCCGGCCTGCCCTTCGACGAGGACGACCTTGCAGCGGGGCTGCTGCTGGCATCGACCGCCGAGGGATGGCCTGAGGCAGCGTCATCCTTACCGCCATAGCCGAACACGAATGGACCGGCTTCTTGGCCCGCCCAAGGCGCCGCTCAACAACCTCTTGCTTCGCATCCACCAGTACGCCCACTTATATGGACGTGGAGCTGACGGTTGTGCAGTGGCTGTCTTCAGGAGCCCGAGCCTCCTACTTATCAGCGCGCCGGGCTACCTTGTGGGCTGGCTATACCCGGTGCCGCTTCGCCCCACCGGTGGCCGCACTTCGACCATTTCCCACGACCACAGGGGCATGGGCGGCTGCCCCGCACCGGGGAGAAGTTTCTCCAGTACGGGCGCCGGGCCAGGGTTGCCGCCGCAGTTGTCAAACCGACGTCGTCCACAAGGGCAAGAGAGCGATCCAGGATGTCAGTGATCAGACGGCCGGCTCCGATCACGGCGTCCGCAACAATGAAAGCGATCGTCGGCTCCAACAACTGATGCTGGCCATCGCCCTCAAGCGAGAGCGGAGACCTTGCGTAGTACCGAACGAGGAGAGCACCTGACTCGTGGGCCATCGGAGGAGATGCGTACGCAATCGTCGCCCCGAACGCCGGGCGTGCAGCATCAGACAGCCAGTCGTACCATCCTTGGAAGCGCGAGTCTCCTGAGAGACTGGTCAGCTTCTTCACCAGCGTCAAGACGGTGGTCGCCTGCAGCTTCTCGTGGCTGTGCGTTTGAGGCGAGATCCCTTGCTGGCATGTAGTAGGACGGGCGCAAGGGCGTCACGGACGGTCCCGGGCCGTTTGAGCGCATCCGCTGGCGTGGCCATGGCGATACGCCATGCCGCAGCTTCTGCGCCTGGTCGACGAGTGCACCTGCTTCCTCGATGACAGCGCTGTTACCGCTCCAGAGGCGATCCGCCAGCGCCAGAGACTATCCACGGTGTCTTCAAGGAGGTCGATGCTCCGCCAAGCGTGCACTAGCCACCAGCTGACGAGCCGCGTATGCAGTTCGGGGTAGCTGCTTCATCCCGCATCCTGGGTTCTGACCGTTCATCCAACGCCAAGATCGCGGCCTCGTCGTCGGAAGCCACGTATACCCAGTCTTCGCGACGCTTGGCGGCAAGTGCTTTCCACCGGGCGATGTCACAGCCCGTGCGCGGGACGAGTAGGAGATCGACCGTGCTAACGCTGGGCGAAATGTCCCTCGGCCGCGCGAGCGTCCCTCAAGGAGGAGAAGAATCCGAGGGTGGGCACCTCCGAGGTGCCCACCAGCAGGGCACGATCAAGCAGGGTGTTGAACTCCTCGCAACTGGTCTCCGGGAGAAGAACACACGAGTGGCAAGCGGCTCGGTTCAAGTTGTCGGTGCCACTGGTCTGCGCTTCCATGCACAGTGGATCAGCGGAACACCACGACACTCGTTCTAGGGCGCTGCGCACAGAGGCAGCCAGGCGCCCCGATTCCACCTGGGCGACAATGCCGCCAAGGCTTCCGGCGGAGTCGCTGGTGGCCGTGTAGACCAAGAAGCCGGACATCTTGTCGGACACGTACAGGCGCTCGCGCAAGGACGCCGCGGGGTACCCCGAGTCCAAGCTCCACTCATTGATGATCGAGTGAGCCAGCGTATGAATCATGACCAGCCGCGGTGTGATCTCTCGGTCCGGGTCCAGGCCGAATCGCGCGAAACGCTCTCGGTACGCATGGCCGATCGGAGTTATCCGGGTCTGAACCTCGGGCCGTGACTCCCACTCGGCCACTCGATCCGGATCTAGCCGGAGGAAGACGCCCTCTCCGATGACCTGGATCGCGGGCAGCCAACCAGGCTGGTTCTCTGCCGAGTAGAGCGGCGCCCGCCGATCGGCGTTCGCACTGTTGGGCGTGGCTAGACGAGTGAATCCCTTGAGGACGCGTACCTCTCGTAGTCGCTTCACCCGCATCACCTTGTCGAGGCTTAGCTCTGTTGCGATCGCCTTGTCCGGCCATGGTACGCAGACGAAATCCTGCGGTCCCGGCTGCTCTTGCGTGGTCCTGGTCAACGCCTGGTACTCGTCGAACTTCAGCGTCTCCTCGGAGTCGTCCGTCTGACCGGCATCGTCCTGACGACGCCTCACGACCGCCTGGATGATCTCTTCCACGCTGTACAGCCGGTGGTTGTCCAGCTCCAGCTCTTCTAGACGATCACGTAGGTCAGGCGCCTTCTTCAGGGACTTCCAATGGCGTTCCACCAGCTTCTGGACGCCCTCCGACCATGGCGGGATCGAGAGCGCGGATCGCACATCGGAGAACCAGACACCGGACGCGCCTCGCTGCATCGCCCGCGGGAGCTCTTCACATTCCTCTGCCGGAACGTCACCAAGCCAGGGGCGCCGTCCGGTGCAGTCGCTGATCCCCCTCAGCGCAGCTTTCCTCAGGGCGCCTTCCATGGTGACCGGGTGCACGCCGCACGAACAGGAGATCTCGATGTCGCCGAGCGAGGCGCTGCGTCCTGTGGCCTTCAGCCTCAGGTCGTGCCGCTGAGAGTCACTTCCGACGGAATTGCCGCCCTTGTGGAGCCAGCGAAAGTAGGGAAAGTCATCGATGTGACCTGCGGCGCAGCAGACGACGAATCTGGACGGCACCAGCTCGCGATCGCACTCCTTGCACTTGGCAGGACTGCGGCTCGCACCGAAGAACTTCGCCTTTGCCAGTCGGTTGCACCCAGGGCAGGACTGGATCTCGGGGAACCGGACCACCGGAATATCGCCGTACTTGCTGCTTTCGGACGCCGGGGGGAGTCGGAAGCACTCCACCCCGAGTTCTTTCTCCAGCCGGCGCTCGTGGATGATCTGATCAAAGGGACCGAGCTCGGGCCAGCGGTCGAGTCCGGCCACCATGAACGACTCACTGCCGACGGCTATCAGAGAACCGACCCCATAGGTCGTGATGAGCTGAGCCCTTCGGACGCCCCCTATGGGTTTCCCCTTCACCGCACTGCCCTGTCCAGGTAGAGGGTCGACTCGACATCGACGTCGCGCAGACTCCATAGCGTCGCGAACGCGGAAGCGATCGAGTCGTCCGACTGGTCCCATCGGCCGGCGTCGACCATCAGTCCGGGCTGTCGGTACGTGCCGTATGTGAGCTCCGGGTCCTCGTCCGCCGCCTCACGCCACTGGGCGATGATCTCTTTGATCTGCTCTTCCGTCATGTCTCGCTCGGCTCGGTCGGCGACCCGCTCGACGCGGGAGAGGATCTGATCGCAGATCACGTTGAGTTCGTCCTCGAAATCGGCGATGTAGGCGGCGGCCTCCTTGGGGCGAGCCACGGGGATCATCAGGCGGGCCAGCGCCACGATCGCGGCGTGGAGACCGCGATCGCGGGCACGCGCCGAGAACGGCGTCACGCTGGTCGCCTCGACTTGGCGATACAAGGCGGAGTGATACGAGGTGAAGTTCTCATAGTGTGAGCGATCCCTGGACCGCGCTCCATTGAAGAGGGTCGCCACCAGCCCAGGCCACTTCCGTCCGACCCGACTGGTGGCCTGGATGTACTCAGAGGTGGACTGAGGCTGCCCCATCATGACCATCAAGCCGAGACGATCCACGTCGACCCCCACGGAGATCATGTTGGTGGCGAGGATCACGTCCAGTGCATCCGGATACGGCGTGGCCATGTCCTGTAGGTGACCAGGGATGGCACTGGACGGCTCACGACTGGTCAGCTCGATGTCCCGGCGGATGTCACGCCGTTTCTGGCCGAGACTCTCGCTGAGGAGGTCGAGACGGTCGTTGACGTCGTCCTGAACCTGAAGCTTGGCGCCGCCGAGAAGTCGAAGGCTGTTGAAGTAGCCCAGGAGTGTCCAGTAGGCGTCCCGGACCTCGTCGCTCCCCTCGATCACCTGGGCATGGTGGAGCAGAGCCGCGTACGTCCGCACCATCAGGCTGGTCTGGCTGGTGGCCGGCGCCATGAGGCCCACGTAGAGCCTGCTCGCTTTCCGGCAAGGTGGTGTCTCAACCGAGAAATAGGAGTCTCGGGCATCAAGGCCGGGCGGTGGGAACTGCTCCACCTGACGATCGAACAGCGCCAGGCCCTGGTGCACGGCACGACGGATCGTGGCGGTGGAGGCGATGACTTTGGGCCGTTGACCGATCAGGTCCACGACGGTCTCGTAGAGACCCGCCAGAGTGCCCAGCGGGCCGGAGATGAGATGCAACTCGTCCTGGATGATCAGTTCGGGCGGTGGTTCGGAACTGAAGTGGTTGAAAAGGTTGCCGATCTCCGGCTTCCAGGGCAGCCCGGCGAACTTGTCCGCCGTGGCAATGATCAGGGTCGGGCGCTGCGCATAGATGGTCTCGTCGACTACGTGGACCGGAAGGCCGTCAGCGAAGTCACAGCCCGGGGTGCCACAGGCGATCACCAGGCGATCGGCGTAGATCTTGTAGTCGTAATGGTCCAGCGCAGTTCCGCACCAGCAGCAGGAACGTATTTGGACCGGGTTCTCCTCCTGTACCTCTTCGTTCTTGGCGAGCCTCCGCAGGGACCGCTTGGCCTCATCCAGAGTGTTGGGCGTGGAGCCACGGCCGACCCACATGCCTATGGAGATCTCGCGCTGACCGAGATGGGCTCCGGCGTCCCGACGCAACCGCTCCATGCAGCACATGAGGAGGGCGGCACGTTCAAACTGCTGAACCGTCAGCAGGCGAAGGGTGTACCGCATCAGGACCGTGACCCCGCCTCCGTTCTGCGGGTCTCGTAGTCGCCTGAGGAAAGTGGAGAAGGCGATCAGGCCTAGGTACGCCTCGGTCTTGCCACCACCGGTTGGAAACCACAGCACGTCGGCGATGTCGCGGTCGACCGACTCTCGATCCACGACACCGCGCAGAGAGAGGAGTATGAACGCGATTTGGAACGGGCGCCAGGTGGCCGCCGTCTCATCGGGCTCGCACGCATCTCGGTCCGAGGACCTCAGCCATTCCGTACGAGCACGCTGCAGTGCCATGGAACGGTTCGCAAGTCGGAACGCCTCCATGGGGGCTGGATCCGCAGGATCCGCCAAGATCTCGATTCCCGCATCCATGCGATCGCAGGATGTCGTACACCGCCTCAGGTGCTCGAGGGCCGTCTCGCGCAGACTCTTGTCCGCGATGTCGCCGACCTGGTTACGTCTCTGGCGAATCCAGGCACGGTAGCCCGAGGTGAAGCCCTTCAGGGCGGCGATGACCTCGGCATCGGACACCGTTGCAAGGCGATGCATTCCGAGGCGAGCCACGTCGATTTCAAGATTGGAGTCGGCCAGCCGGAGATCGTAGGTGGGCACGAACGTCGTTCGAACCCATCGAGGAGCAGGGACCCCAGCCAGCTCGTTGACGGCGACCTTGCTGGGCTCCCATTCCACCGCACATCCATGGCCGGTAGCGAAACTCGGCGCATGACGATAGAGCAGCCTGTAGGCACCGGCTTCCTCATCCGTGTCCGCGGAACCAAGCGGTGGCCGCTCCACGAAGGGTGACGATTCAGCGACGGGCCGTACTGTGATGCGCGGCTGGAAGAAAGCCGTCTCATCTCGATTAGAACTGTTGTCCTGAGCCACAGACAGGTTGAGGAGAGCCAGCGTGACGGCTGCGACTCCTTTAGCATTCGCTGGCCGTACCCGAACGAACAGTTCAAGATTGTCGGCGACTCTGATCGACTGCTGGCCCACTTCCGAAACCTTGATGCAGTGGGGTTCGATCGGCAGGCTCCTGCGCCGCCATGGTTCCTCCGCCACGGAGCTGGTGCGAGTACGACGTCCTTCCGCAGGAGCATCGGACACGTAGCGCGCTGCCTCCACTTCGACCATGATCGAATCTGAGATCGTAAGGTCGACCGAAAAGGACATCCCCATCGAGGACGGATAACGGACGTGGGCCATGGCAACAGCCGGGTCGGGAAAGTCCCCCTGGCGCCTGTTCTCGGGGGCCTCGTCCAGCGGGTTGTTCTCGGCGACACTGTCCTGGGACTGCGGAAAAAGGATCCCGGCGGCGTACTTGGTGATGGGGGGATCCGTGATCGTCTCTTCGGCTGCACCGGTCGGTCCGATCAGATCTCGCTCCAGCCTGGTGACCAGCTCGCGGCGGAACGCATAGTGCTCGTCAAAGCTCACGACTGCTCTCCTGCCCAGTCGAAACGTCCCAGTCCCACGATCCGCGGTCGCAACCAGATACCCGACCAGCCGAGCCCTGCGTTGAGGCCAGCCGCTTCACGGCCGATCACGGTTTCGACGTTGTCCACTCGAAGCTCCTTGATCCTAGGCGGCAACCTACGGTCGCGCCCGGGCAGAAGCGCTCGCAACGCTCTGGCGAAGGATTCGGTGGTCACTCCGACCCTGTGCCCGTCGTGTTCCACGAGGTACGCGGGAGAGTCCTCGGTCGATGCGACCGGGAGCCGAACGAGCGTGATGGGGTCGCCCTCTCGCACGGAATTCGCAAGGTAGTGCTGAATCTTCAGGGGATCTTCCTGGAAACCGACCGTGCCAGCTGGCTCGTCCCGATTCACGTCTTCCGGTAGGACCTCAATTCCGAACACTCGCCCGGCCTTGAACCCCAGCTCAGCCCACCGCCCGTCACGCTGCCGCTGGAGACGGCCGGCAGTGAGCTTGGCGATCGCCTTCACATGGATCAGGAGATCGCGTGGCCGGGTCATGGCCACGTACAGCAGTCGAGCACGCTCGGCCTGCTCGATGGGGTCGTTCTCAGGTGCGGTCGCCGAGC
>NZ_JBEZJP010000221.1:0-12817 GCF_040653175.1 Actinomadura sp. NPDC048032 | reverse complement strand
GGGTCGCCTCGGCGCCGCCGTCCACGTAGATGACCTGGCCGGTCATATGGGTGTTGGCGGGCGACACCAGCCAGCGCAGGGCCTCGGCGATCACCGAGGCCGACGTCCGGCTCTACCCGACGCTCGCCCGCTTCGACGCCGTCTACCACGGCCACTTCAAGTGCAACCTGCGGCGCCTCGCCGACTACGAGAACCTGTGGGGCTACGCCCGCGACCTGTACTCGAACCCCGCGTTCGGCGAGACCACGAACTTCGACCACATCAAGCGGCACTACTACGTGACCCAGCGGAACATCAACCCCTCAGGCGTCGTCGCCAAGGGCCCGCTCGTGGACTGGACCGCCCCGCATGACCGGGGACGTTGACCGCTTCTCCCTGGTTATGCTGGCGCATCTCCAGTAATCCCCCACGAGAGGCACGACCCCACCATGCGCAGCCAGTTCTTCGGCAACCTCGAACAGGGACAGCAGCTCCCCGGCCACTTCGCCCTCCAGAACTCCAAGATGCTCCGGGTCCACCTGAACGGCGACGTCCTCGCCCGGCAGGGCTCCATGGTCGCCTTCCAGGGGCAGATGGAGTTCGACTACGAGGGCGCGGGCGGCATCGGCAAGTTCATGAAGAAGGCCCTGACCGGCGAGGGCGTCCCCCTCATGCGCGTCAAGGGCCAGGGCCTGCTGTTCGTCGCCAACGACGCCGACGACATCCACCTGTTCTACCTGGAGAACGAGGGCATCACCGTCAACGGCAAGAACATCCTCGCCTACGACTCGCACCTCCAGTCCGACATCCAGCGCGTCCAGGGCGCGGGCATCGCCGCGGGCGGCCTGTTCAACACCACCCTCCAGGGCACCGGCTGGGTGGCGCTCACCACGCACGGCACCCCCGTGATGCTCGACTGCGGCCGCGCCCCCACGTTCGCCGACGGCCAGTCCGCCGTCGCGTGGAGCACAAGCCTCCAGGTCGGCGTCAACCGCACCTTCAAGGCCAGCGCCCTCATCGGCCGCGGCAGCGGCGAAGCGATGCAGCTCGCCTACCAGGGCCAGGGCTTCGTCCTCATCCAGGCCTCCGAAGGCCCGACCGTCGCCCCGCACACTCACTAGCATTTTTCTCCTCCTTCGGGCCTGGCGGCCCTCCATCGTCGAAAAACGCGGGCGATCGCTGGCATCGCTCCGGCTCGCCTTGCGGCTCGCTGCGCGATCAGGTTCTCGCAAGCTCGAACCTGCCTTCGGACGCGATCGCGGGTGTCCGGGTCGTTTGCCGGTTGCCGTGACCGCTGAGGTCGTTGCAGTAGTGGGGCCCAGTCGGCGGGCATCGCTTGCCGTGCGGGCGGTTCTCGCTTCGCTCGAACCTGCCTTGGACGCGATCGCGACCATCGAGGTCGGCGCGTGGGTTAAGCGAGGGCTCAGGAGGGGGAGCGCGTTGGTGATTCTTGCCGAAGGCACGGCCCTGCCTTCGGCCGGTTCAGCCAATGGACGGGGCGGTGTGGGCGGGGTTGCGACGCGCTGGCGTGGTGCGGGGGTAAGTGCGAGTAGCCTTGATGCGTCTCAGAACTTACCTGCGAGCTGCGGAAGAGGGCGATCTCCGCCGTGTCGACAGAGTCGTCGCATACTAGTGCCGACCCGATGCTGACCGATTTCGGCGCCAACGAGTGGCTGGTCGACGAGCTGTACCAGAAGTACCTCGACGACCCCAACTCCGTTGACGAAGCCTGGTGGAACTTCTTCGCGGACTACCAGCCGGGCAGCCGGCCCGTGTCCGCCATCCCCCAGGCCGACGGCGCGGCCCCGAAGGCCGCCAACGGCACGGCGGCCGCTCCGCCGACACCGCAGCCACCGGCCGCGCCGCCGAAGGCTCCGGCCAAGCCGGCCGCCAAGGCCCCGAAGGCGGACAAGCCGGCGCCCCCGCCGGTGCCGGCGGGGGCCGAGGAGGTCCGGCTGCGCGGTGTCGCCGCCCGGACGGCCACCAACATGGAGGCCAGCCTCGGCGTGCCGACGGCGACCAGCGTGCGCGCCGTCCCTGCCAAGCTGCTGATCGACAACCGCATCGTCATCAACAACCACCTCAAGCGCGGGCGCGGCGGCAAGGTCTCCTTCACGCACTTGATCGGGTACGCGATCGTCAGGGCCCTGACCGCGATGCCCGAGATGAACGCCGCGTTCACCGAGGTGGACGGCAAGCCGGTGCTGATCAGGCCGGAGCACGTGAACTTCGGGCTGGCCATCGACCTGCAGAAGGACGACGGCTCGCGCCAGCTCGTGGTGCCGAGCATCAAGGCCGCCGAGACGCTGGACTTCCGCCAGTTCTGGGCCGGTTACGAGGAGATCGTCCGCAAGGCCCGCGGCGGCAAGCTCACCCTGGAGGACTTCCAGGGCACCACGATCAGCCTGACCAACCCGGGCACGATCGGCACCGTCCACTCGGTGCCGCGGCTGATGCCCGGCCAGGGCACGATCATCGGCGTCGGCGCCATGGAGTACCCGGCCGAGTTCGCGGGCGCGTCGAGCGACACCCTGTCGCGCATGGGGATCAGCAAGGTGATGACGCTGACCTCCACCTACGACCACCGGATCATCCAGGGCGCGCAGTCCGGCGACTTCCTGCGCCGCATCCACCAGCTGCTGCTCGGCGAGGACGGCTTCTACGACGAGATCTTCGAGGCGCTGCGCATCCCGTACGAGCCGGTGCGCTGGGTCAAGGACATCTCCGCCACCCACGAGGACGACGTCGCCAAGGTCGCCCGCGTCCACGAGCTGATCCACGCCTACCGGGTCCGGGGCCACCTGATGGCCGACACCGACCCGCTGGAGTACAAGCAGCGCCGCCACCCCGACCTCGACATCCTCAAGCACGGCCTCACCCTGTGGGACCTGGAGCGCGAGTTCGCGACCGGCGGGTTCGGCGGCAAGCCGACGATGAAGCTGCGCGACATCCTCGGCGTGCTGCGGATGGCGTACTGCCGCACGGTCGGCATCGAGTACATGCACATCCAGGACCCGGAGGAGCGCGCCTGGATCCAGGAGCGCGTCGAGGTCCCGCACGACAAGCCCTCGCGCGAGGAGCAGCTGCACGTGCTGCGGCGGCTGAACAGCGCCGAGGCCTTCGAGACGTTCCTGCAGACGAAGTTCGTCGGGCAGAAGCGGTTCTCCCTGGAGGGCGGCGAGTCGGTCATCCCGCTGCTCGACTCGGTGATCTCGGCGGCGGCCAAGGCCAGCCTGGACGAGGTCGTCATCGGCATGGCGCACCGCGGCCGGCTGAACGTCCTCGCCAACATCGTCGGCAAGTCCTACGGGCAGATCTTCGGCGAGTTCGAGGGCAACCTCGACCCGCGCAGCGCCCAGGGCTCCGGCGACGTGAAGTACCACCTCGGGGCGTCCGGCGACTTCGTCGCCGGCGACGGCTCCAAGATCCACACCGAGCTGGTCGCGAACCCCTCCCACCTGGAGACGGTCGACCCGGTGCTGGAGGGCGTCGTCCGCGCCAAGCAGGACCTGCTGGACGTCGGCGAGGCCGGCTTCACCGTGCTGCCGATCCTGATCCACGGCGACGCCGCGTTCGCCGGGCAGGGCGTGGTGGCCGAGACGCTGAACCTGTCGCAGCTGCGCGGCTACCGCACCGGCGGCAGCGTGCACGTGATCATCAACAACCAGGTCGGCTTCACCACCGCGCCGGAGTACTCGCGCTCCAGCGTCTACGCCACCGACGTGGCGCGGATGATCCAGGCGCCGATCTTCCACGTGAACGGCGACGACCCCGAGGCGTGCGCGCGGGTGGCGCGGCTGGCGTTCGAGTACCGGCAGACGTTCAAGAAGGACGTCGTCATCGACATGATCTGCTACCGGCGGCGCGGCCACAACGAGGGCGAGAACCCCTCGTTCACGCAGCCGCTGATGTACGACCTGATCGATGCCAAGCGGTCCGTGCGCAAGCTCTACACCGAGGCCCTGATCGGCCGCGGCGACATCACGGTGGAGGAGGCCGAGCAGGCGCTCCGCGACTACCAGGAGCAGCTGGAGCGGGCCTTCACCGAGACCCGCGAGGCCGTGAAGAAGCCCCTCGAACCGGGCTCGGTCGTGAAGCCCGACGTCGAGGAGCGCATCCCGATCGACCACGGCAGCGCCGGCTCGGCGATCCCGCTGGAGACGGTGAAGCGCATCATCGACACCCAGGTCAGCCTGCCGGAGGGCTTCACGCCGCACCCGCGGCTCCAGCCGATCCTGCAGCGCCGCGCCCAGATGATCGAGGACGACGCGATCGACTGGGCGACCGGCGAGCTGCTGGCGATGGGCTCGCTGCTGATCGACGGCCACCCGGTGCGGCTCGTCGGTCAGGACACCCGGCGCGGCACGTTCGGCCAGCGGCACGCGGTGCTCGTCGACCGCAGGACCGGCGAGGAGTACACGCCGCTCAAGCAGTTCGGGCAGGGCGTGTCGAAGTTCTACGTGCACGACTCGCTGCTCAGCGAGTACGCCGCGATGGGCTTCGAGTACGGCTACTCGATGACCCGGCCCGACGCGCTCGTGTGCTGGGAGGCCCAGTTCGGCGACTTCGCCAACGGCGCCCAGTCGATCGTGGACGAGTACATCTCCTCCGGCGAGCAGAAGTGGGGCCAGCACTCGGGCGTCGTGCTGCTGCTGCCGCACGGCTACGAGGGCCAGGGGCCCGACCACTCGTCCGCGCGGATCGAGCGGTACCTGCAGCTGTGCGCGCAGGACAACATGACGGTCGCCTACCCGACCACTTCGGCGAACTACTTCCACCTGCTGCGCTGGCAGGTGCTGTCGAACCGGCACAAGCCGCTGGTCGTGTTCACGCCGAAGGTGCTGCTGCGGCTGAAGGCCGCCGCGTCCCCGGTCGAGGAGATCACCGGTGGCGCCTTCCAGCCGGTGATCCCGGAGAGCGACCCGGCGATCGACCCGGCGGGCGTGCGGCGGGTGCTGCTCACCACCGGCAAGATCTACTACGAGGTGGTGAAGGCCCGGCAGGCGGCGGGCGCGAACGACACCGCGGTCGTGCGGGTCGAGCGGCTCTACCCGCCGCCGGTCGACGAGATCAAGGCGGAGCTGGCCAAGTACCCGGACGACGTCGAGGTCGTCTGGGTGCAGGACGAGCCCGCCAACATGGGCGCCTGGCCGTTCATGGCGCTGAAGCTGCCGCGCCACATCGACGGGCTGAAGATGTCGCGGGTGTCGCGCCCGGCGTCCTCGTCCCCGGCGGTGGGGTCGAACAAGCTGCACCAGGCGGAGCAGGAGGCGCTGCTCGCGCGCCTGTTCGGCGAGCAGAAGTAGAGCGGTACTGATCGATCCGAGGGCTCCGGTGCACCGCGCCGGGGCCCTCGGCGTCCATGGGGAGGGGACGCGATGTACTTCACCGACCGCGGGATCGAGGAGCTGGCGGACCGGCGCGGCGCCGAGGAGGTCAGCCTGGAGTGGCTGGCGGGCCGGCTCCGCGAGTTCGTCGACCTGAACCCCGAGTTCGAGACTCCCGTCGAGCGCCTCGCCACCTGGCTCGCCCGCCTGGACGAGGAAGAGGACTGACCGGCGACCGGAGCGGAGCGCCAGCGGAGCGGAGGGCGCCGGTCAGTCTCTTCGGGGGGTCTGGGGGTCCGCCCCCAGAGGGGGCCGGTCAGTCACTTCGGGGGGCTGGACCCACCTCCCGGGTAACGCGATATGTCTTGACTTCTCAAAGACGCGACATATCGTGTTAACTGACGGCAGGCCTCTCGGACGAAGGGCACATCGTGATGTCGCGCTGGACGATCGACGAACCGACCACCCTCGACTTCGACGGCGTGGTCGCGCTGAGGGTCACGCTGATCGCGGGCAGCGTGTCGGTGCTCGCCTCCGACGAGCGCCCCTCCATCATGGTGGGCGGCGTCGAGGGGCCGCCGCTGGTGGTCACGCACGAGGCGGGGATGCTGACCGTCACCCACGAGAAGATCTGGGAGGGCGTGCTCGGCTGGCTGCGCAACCAGCGGGTCCGGGCGGAGGTCACCGTGACCGTCCCGCACGACTGCCCGGTCAGCCTCAACCTGGTGTCGGCCGACGCGGTGGTGACCGGCACGACGGCCCGCACGTCGATCAAGAGCGCCTCGGGCGAGGTGACGCTCGACGGGGTGGCGGGCGCGATCGACGCGAACACGGTCTCGGGCGCGGTCGAGGCGCAGGGCCTGGACGGGACGGTGTCGTTCACCTCCGTGTCCGGTGACCTGACGCTGGCCGGCGCGTCCGTCGAGCGGCTCGCGGCGCGGACGGTCAGCGGCCGCATCGCCGCCGACGTCGACCTGTCCGGCAGCGGCGGCGTCGAGGTGAACACGGTCTCGGGCGAGGTGGCGCTGCGCGTCCCGGCGTCCACGGACGCGCGGGTGACGCTGAACTCAGCGGCGGGGCGGATCGAGACGTCCTTCCCGTTCGACCGCCAGGAACGCGCCGTGTCGCGCTCCGTCAGCGGGAAGATGGGGGACGGCTCGGGGCGGGTCGCGGTCAACACGGTCTCCGGCACGATCGCCCTCCTCGGCCGCGACGACGACGCCCCGGAGATCACCACACCCCGAATGGAGAAGTGACGACGTGAGCCCCGTCTTCGGCCACGGTCGCCTGCGGCTGTACCTGCTCAAGCTGCTGGAGGAGAGCCCGCGGCACGGCTACGAGGTGATCCGGCTCCTGCAGGACCGGTTCCTCGGGGTGTACTCGCCCTCCCCCGGCACCATCTACCCGCGGCTGGCCCGGCTGGAGGCCGAGGGCCTGGTCACCCATGAGGTGGTCAAGGGCAAGAAGGTGTACTCGCTGACCGACAAGGGACGCGAGGAGCTGGAGCGCCGGATGGACGAGCTGGCCGAACTGGAGGATGAGATCGCCGCCTCCGCGCAGGAGTTCGCGCGCGGCGTGCAGGAGGACGTCCGCCAGACCGTCCGGACGCTGCGCGAGGAGCTGACGCAGGCGGCCCGGACGATGCGCGACCAGGGCAAGGCCACGTCCAAGGACGCGTGGAAGGAGACCACCGAGCGCCAGAAGGACGAGTGGCGCCGGCAGAAGGAGCACTGGCGGGAGCAGACGCAGGCGTGGAAGGAGGAGTGGCGGCAGAACTGGGACGACGCCTGGAAGACGGCGACCGGGACCCGCGAGGACGTCGCCCGCCTCAAGCTGGAGCGCCTGCTGCGCCGGTTCGTCGAGGACGTCCGCGGGTCCGCGAAGAACGCCCGGCTGGACGACGACGACCTCGCCGCGGCGCAGGCCGTCCTCGACGAGGCGCGCGAGCGGCTGCGGAACGAGATCTTCGACCGGGAGCCGTGACCGGGAGCCCCGGCCACGGCCTCCCCCACGGCGTCAGGGCGTGAAGACGATCTTTCCGAAGAGGTCGCCCTCCGCCATCGCGGCGAAGCCCTCCTCCGCCCTGCCGAGCGGCAGGACGCGGTCGATCTGCGGCCGCACGCCGGTCTTGACCAGGAACCGCGCGAGCCGCTCCAGCTGGTCGCGGGTCCCCATCGTGGAGCCGACGATCTGGAGCTGGAGGAAGAACACGCGGTTCAGCTCGGCGGGCGGCACCTGGCCGCTGGTCGCGCCCGACACCACTACGCGCCCGCCGGGGCGCAGCGACTTCAGCGAGTGCGACCAGGTCGCCTGGCCGACGGTCTCGATCACGGCGTCGACCCGCTCGGGCAGCCGCGCGCCCGTCTCGAAGGCGGCGTCCGCCCCGATCTCCTCGGCGCGCCTGCGCTTGGCCTCGCTGCGGCTGGTGGCGTAGACGCGGTAGCCGGCGGCGGCCGCCAACGCGATCGCCGCGGTCGCGACGCCGCCGCCCGCGCCCTGCACCAGCACGGACCCGCCGGGCTGGAGCCCGGCCTTGCCGAACAGCATCCGGTAGGCGGTGAGCCACGCGGTGGGGAGGCAGGCCGCCTCCTCGAACGACAGCTCGGCCGGCTTGGGGACGAGGTTGCGGCGCGGCACCGCCACCTTCTCCGCGAGCGTCCCGGGGTGGACCTCCGACAGCAGCGACCGCCTGGGGTCGAGGGTCTCGTCGCCGCCGCCCCGGTCCGGGTCACCGATCACCGAGTGGACGATGACCTCGTTGCCGTCCTCGTCCACCCCGGCCGCGTCGCCGCCGAGGATCATGGGCAGCCGGTCGGCGGGCAGGCCGACGCCCTTCAGCGACCACAGGTCGTGGTGGTTGAGCGCGGCGGCCTTCACCGTGACGGTCGTCCAGCCGTCCGGTACCTCGGGGTCGGGCCGCTCCCCCAGCGTGAGCCCGTTCAGCGGATGGTCTGCGTCGATCTGTGTGGCCGTGACAGCGAACATGAACGCACACTAACCGCCGGCCGGCGAGCGGAACGGCCCGCCCCCGGCGTGTCGGGGACGGGCCGAGCGCCCGGTGTCACAGCACCTTGGACAGGAAGTCCTGCGTCCGGGGGTGCCTGGGGTTGCCGAGGACCTCCCGGGGGGTGCCCTCCTCGACCACGACGCCGCCGTCCATGAAGACCAGGGAGTCGCCGACCTCGCGGGCGAAGCCCATCTCGTGGGTGACCACGACCATGGTCATGCCGTCGAGGGCGAGCTGCTTCATGACCTCCAGGACCTCGCCGACGAGCTCGGGGTCCAGCGCGGAGGTGGGCTCGTCGAACAGCATCAGCGCGGGCTCCATGGCGAGGGCGCGCGCGATCGCGACCCGCTGCTGCTGCCCGCCGGACAGCTGCGCCGGGTAGCTGCTCACCTTGTCGCCGAGGCCGACCCGGGTGAGCAGGGCGACGGCCCGCTCCCTCGCCTCCCCCTTCGGCTGCCGCTTCACCCGCACCGGCGCCTCCATGACGTTCTCCAGCGCCGTCATGTGCGGGAACAGGTTGAACCGCTGGAAGACCATGCCGATCTCGCGGCGCTGGGCGGCGACCTCCCGGTCGCGCAGCTCGTAGAGCTTGCCGCCCGACTCCCGGTAGCCGACGAGGTGGCCGTTCACCCACAGCCGCCCGGCGTTGATCTTCTCCAGGTGGTTGATGCAGCGCAGGAACGTCGACTTGCCCGAGCCGGACGGTCCGACGACGCACATCACCTCACCCGGCTTGACCTCCAGGTCGATGCCCTTCAGCACCTCGAGGCGCCCGAACGACTTGTGCACCGCCTCGGCCTTCACCATCAGCCCGCCGCTCGCGGGCTCCGGGACGCCGGCCGGGGCGTCGCCCACGATCTCCTCGCCTCCGCTCACTGGCCGCCTCCTCCGCCGCGGAAGCGGAGCCGCTGCCTGGCCTCCGCCCCCTTGCTGGTGCCCCGGCTGTAGTACCGCTCCAGGTAGAACTGCCCGATCATCATGACCGAGGAGATGAGCAGGTACCACAGGCAGGCCATCACCAGCATCGGAATGATCTTGTAGGTGGTGGCGTAGATGGTCTGCGCCGTGAAGGTCAGCTCCGAGTACGGGATGGCCGCGACGAGCGAGGTGTTCTTCAGCATCGAGATCGCCTCGTTGCCCGTCGGCGGGACGATGACCCGCATCGACTGCGGCAGCACGATCCGCCGCATCGTCTGCATCCGGGACATGCCGAGGGCGCTGGCGGCCTCCTGCTGGCCCTCGTCCACCGACAGGATGCCGGCCCGGACGATCTCGGCCATGTAGGCGGCCTCGTTGAGGATGAGCCCGAGCGCCGCCGCGAGCGCGGCGTTGACCAGTTCCTGCGTCTTCCACGTCTCGAACTCGGGACCGAAGGGGATCCCGATCCCGACCGTCGGGAACAGCGTGCCGATCGCGCCCCAGATGAGCAGCTGCGTGTAGAGCGGCGTGCCGCGGAAGAACCACAGGTACACCCAGGCGGCACCGCTCAGCAGAGGGTTGGCCGACAGCCGCATCAGCGCCAGCACGATGCCGAGCACGACACCGCCGACCATGGCCGCCAGGGTGAGCCAGACCGTGTTCCGGACGCCCTTGAGCACCGGATCCGAGAACAGGTACTTCCACTGCTCCGACCAGTCGAGGGCCTTGCTGGTCAGGAGGAAGTGGACGAACATGGCGACCAGTACGAGGACGACCACCGCCCCGAGCCAGCGCCCCGGATGCCGGACGGGAACGGCCTTGATCGCCTCAGGCCGTCCCTTGCCGGCGTCGTTGTCGACCGTCATGCGATCAGCTCTGCGCCCCGTTGATCTTCGGTTCGGTGATCGCGCCGGTCTCCACGCCGGCGTCGGTGAGGATCTTCTTGTAGGTGCCGTCGGCGATCAGAGCCTTGAGCGCGCCCTGGATGGCCTCCTTGAGCTGGCCGGAGTTCTTGCCGACCGCGTAGCCGTAGGGCGCGGTGTCGTAGGTCTGACCGATGATCTCCAGCTTGCCGCCGGTCTTCTTCACCGCGTCGCCGACGATGGGCGAGTCGGCGGCCATGCCGTCGACCTTGCCCGCGACGAGGTCGTTGTTGACCTCGGTCTGCTGCTTGCGGACGACGCTCTTGATGGCCGGCTTGCCCGCGTCGGTGCACTTCTTGCTGCGCGCCGCGAGGTCGTCGACCTGCACGGTGCCCTGCTGGACGCCGATGGACTTGCCGCAGGCGTCGTCGGGGTTGACGCCCTTCGGGTTGCCCTTCAGCACGGCCCAGGACGTCCCGGCCGAGTAGTAGGTGACGAAGTCGACGGCCTGCTCGCGCTCCTTCGTGTCGGTGAAGGAGGAGACGCCGGCCTCGTACTTGCCGGACTGGACGCCGGGGATGATCGTGTCGAAGCCCGCGTTGCTGTACTGGGTCTTCAGACCGAGCTTGGCGGCCACGGCGTTGAAGAGGTCGACGTCCCATCCGACGATCTTCTGGGAGGCCGGGTCGACGGACTCGTTGGGCGGGTACGAGGCGTCCGTGCCGATCGAGATCTTCCCGTCGCTCTTGATGGCGGCCGGGACCATGGCCGCGAGCTTGCTGTCCACGCTCGTGTTCGAGGCCGCGGAGCCCGAGTCGCCAGAGTCGTTGCTGTCGCCGCATGCGGACAGCGCGAGCGCGCCCGTCAGTACGAGCGCGCTCGCCGCGACGGCGCGGCGGCGCAGAGAACCGGTGTTCACTGGTCCCCCTCCTGGTGGTTTCGTCGGATCCGCGTAGATCCGAAGGTCAGGTGCATAGTTTGGCGTACAACGTCCCTGATCTGGATAAAGGGTGCGAAACAATCACGCAACGAGGCGAACCCGGATCCGCCAGTGCTCAAGGGGTATGCCCTACGCAACGCGACCGACCCACCACCGTGTGGGCACGGTCACGTGACGGTCACCACCCACCCCGGCCTCCGGGCGGGTCCGCCCCCCTGTGGCACAATCAGAAAACGGGTGACCCCCGTGCGTCGCGAGATCCACCGGGTGACCGGCCACACCACACCACCACGCGGCGGCATCTCAAGAAAGCCAACTTTCACAGACAGGGGTCGCTGTGGCTGCTGAGCCCATTCCCACTGAACCGCCCTCACTGGACGACGATCCGGCCTTTCCGCTGCACCGCGGCGGCAAGCTGGAGATGCGCTCGACCATCCCCGTCCGCAACAAGGACGACCTCTCGCTGGCCTACACGCCGGGCGTCGCCCGCGTGTGCACCGCGATCGCCGACAACCCCGAGCTGGCCTACGACTACACCTGGACCTCCAAGGTCGTCGCCGTCGTGACCGACGGCACCGCGGTGCTCGGGCTCGGCGACATCGGCCCGGCGGCGTCCATGCCGGTCATGGAGGGCAAGTCGCTGCTGTTCAAGGAGTTCGCGAACGTCGACTCCGTGCCGATCGCGCTGAACTGCACGGGCGTCGACGAGATCGTCGACACCGTGATCCGGATGGCGCCGAGCTTCGGCGGCATCAACCTGGAGGACATCAGCGCCCCCCGCTGCTTCGAGATCGAGGACCGGCTGCGCGCCGCCCTCGACATCCCCGTCTTCCACGACGACCAGCACGGCACCGCGATCGTGGCGCTCGCCGCCCTCACCAACGCGGCGCGCTTCGTCGGCAAGCCGCTGTCGGAGCTGCGCGCGGTCGTGGCGGGCGCGGGCGCGTCCGGCATCGCGGTCTCGCAGATCCTGATCGAGGCGGGCATCGGCGACATCGCCCTGTCCGACAGCAAGGGCATCATCCACGAGGGGCGCGACGGACTGAACCCCGTCAAGGAGCGCATCGCCGCGATCACCAACCGCTCGCACCTGAAGGGCTCCACGGAGGAGGCGCTGCGCGGCGCCGACGTGTTCATCGGCCTGTCCGGCAGCACCGTCCACGAGTCGTGCGTCGCCACGATGTCGGACAGCGCGATCGTCTTCGCGCTCTCCAACCCGACCCCCGAGGTGCACCCCGAGGTCGCCCGCAGGCACGCCAAGGTCGTCGCGACCGGCCGCAGCGACTTCCCGAACCAGATCAACAACGTGCTGGCGTTCCCCGGCATCTTCCGCGGCGCGCTGGACGTCCGGGCCCACACCATCACCGAGGGGATGAAGCTGGCGGCGGCGAACGCCCTCGCCGGCATCGTCGGCGACGACCTGACCGCCGACTACGTCATCCCCGGCCCGTTCGACGACCGCGTCGCCCCGGCCGTCACGGCCGCGGTGGCCGCCAAGGCCCGCGAGGAGGGCGTCGCCCGCATCTGATCTTCCCGGCGGCCCGTGTTCCGCACCGGAACACGGGCCGCTTGGCGGTCGGAGGGGCGGCCGGGCCGCGTCAGGACGGTTCCACGTGGTTGTTCTCCCACGCCCAGGTGACGATCCCGACGCGGTTCCGCACCCCCAGCTTGGCCTGGATGCCCGCCAGGTGGCTCTTGACCGTGCTCAACGAGATGAACAGCTCCGCGGCGATCTCCTGGTTGGTGAGGCCGCGCGCCAGGGCCCGGACGACGTCGAGTTCGC
>NZ_JBEZJP010000220.1:0-12823 GCF_040653175.1 Actinomadura sp. NPDC048032 | reverse complement strand
CGGCGCGCTCGCGAGCATGGTCGTGCCGGTGCTGGCCGGGCCCGCCGAGCGCGGCGACCGCGAGGAGGTCCGGCGGACCGGGTCGGCGCTGCTCACCTGGATCGTCGTGCTGATGGTGCCCCTGTCGGCGCTGATGGCGCTGTTCGCCCACCCCCTCATGGAGCTGGCGGTGGCCGAGAACCCGCAGGGATGCTCGCGGGGCGACGTCGTGCGGGTCGGCGGGGACATGCTGGCGATCCAGTCCGTGCAGATGGTGATGTACGGGATCGCGGTCGTGCTGTACGGGCTGCTGCAGTCGCACCGCCGGTTCGTCGCGCCCGCCCTCGCGCCGCTGGTGTCGAGCCTCGTGGTGATCGGCGCTTACGTCGTCTACGCGCCGCTCGGCCGGGGCTTCGAGAACGACCTGGCCGGGCTTCCGCTTGGGGCCGAGCTGACGCTGGCGATCGGCACGGCGCTCGGCGGCGTCGCGATGGCCGCCACGGCCGCGGTCGCCGCGTGGCGGCTGCGCCTGCGGCTGCGGCCCACCCTGCGCTTCCCGGACGGGGTGGCGCGGCGGGTGCGGCGGCTCGCGGCGGCCGGGATCGCGACGGTCGCGGCGCAGCAGCTGGCGACGCTGCTGATCGTCCGGCTCAGCTCGCAGGGGACCCGCGGCGCGCTCGCCAACTACCAGTACGCGTGGGCGATCTACCTGCTGCCGTGGGCCATCCTCGCGGTGCCGATCGCCACCAGCGCGTTCCCCCTGCTGTCGGCCCGGATGAGCGCCGCGGACCACGCCCGGTTCGACCAGGTCACCGCGTCCACCACCCGCGCGGTGATCCTGGTGTCGTGCCTGGGGGCCGCCGCGCTGGCCGCCGTCGCCGTCCCCGCGGCGGCGGTGTTCAACCCCGGCCACCCCGACCAGCAGGAGGTGCTGTCGCGCGCGGTGCTCGCGTTCGCGCCCGGCCTCCTCGGCTACGGGCTCGTCGCGCACCTCGGCCGCGTCCTGTACGCGTGCCACCGGGGACGGATGGGCGCGGCCGCCGTGGTCGCGGGCTGGGGCGTCGTCATGGTCGCGGAGGTCGCGCTGGTGCTGTCGGTCGACCGGCAGTGGGTCGTCGCGGCGCTCGGCGTCGGCAACGCCGTCGGCATGACCGTCGCCGGCGCCCTGCTGCTCGTGACGCTGGTGCGCGCGAGGGGCGCCGCGGCCGTGCGCGGCGTGCCGCGGGCCCTGGCCGCCGGGCTGCTCGGCGCCGCCGCGGGCGGCGCCGCCGGGTACGCGACGGCGGCGCTGCTCGGCCTCGGCGGGACGGGCCCGGCCGGGGAACTGCGCAACGTCGGGACCGGGGCGCTCGCCGCGCTGGCCGCCGGCGCCGTCTTCCTGATCATCGCATTCGTGATCGACGGCCGGGACCTGCGGGCCGTCCTCACCCGGAAGGTCACCCGCAATGTCTGACAGGCAGGATCTGGACGGGCTGCGCGTCGCGCTCGTCCTCGGCACCGCCGCCGGCGGCGTCGGCCGGCACGTCCGTTCCGTCGCCGACGGCCTGGTCGAGCGCGGCGCCCGCGTCGTGGTGTGCGGGCCCGCCGCCACCGACGAGCTGTTCGGGTTCGGCGCCGGGGGCGCGCGGTTCGCCGAGGTCGACCTCGCCGACCGGCCCCGCCCGGCGAGCGACGCCAGAGCCGTCGCCCGGCTGCGGCGGCTGCTGCGCGACGCCGACGTCGTCCACGCCCACGGCCTGCGCGCCGGGGCCCTCGCGGTGGCGGCGTGCGCGCGCGTCGTGCCGGGCCCGCTGCGCCTCGGCCGAGGCGGCCCGCCCCTGGTCGTCACGCTCCACAACGCCGTCATCGCCGGAGGCCGGACGGCCGCGGTCTACGGGCTGCTGGAACGCGTCGTCGCAAGCGGCGCCACCCGCGTCCTCGGCGTCTCGCCCGATCTGGAGGAGCGGATGCGGGCCCTCGGCGCCCGGTCGGTCGGGCACGCCGTCGTCCCGGCGCCCGCGCCGCAGGCGCCGCCCGGTCCCGCCGTCCGCGCCGACGTGCGGGCCGAGCTCGGCGTGGGGGAGCGGCCGCTGGTCGTCACCGTCGCCCGGCTCGCCGAGCAGAAGGGCCTGCCGACGCTGCTGGACGCTGCGGCGGCGTGGGCGGGACGGACCCCGCCGCCGCTCGTCGCGATCGCGGGCGACGGGCCGCTGGAGGGCGAGCTGCGCGCCCGGATCGATGCCGAGGACCTGCCGGTCCGGCTGCTCGGCCGCCGCTCCGACGTCGCCGGGCTGCTGGCCGCCTGCGATGTGGCGGTCGTGCCGAGCGTGTGGGAGGGGCAGCCGCTGGTCGTCCAGGAGATCCTGCGGGCGGGCCGGCCGCTGGTCGCGACCCGCGTCGGCGGGATCCCGGGGATGGTGGGCGCCGGGGAGCGGGGCGAGGACGCCGCGCTGCTGCAGGGGCCCGAGTCGGACGCGGCGCTGCTGGTGCCGCCGAACGACGCGGAGGCGCTCGGGCGCGCGGTGAGCCGCGTGCTGGACGATCCGGCGCTCGCGGCGCGGCTGGGCTCGGCCGCCGCCCGGCGGTCGGCGCTGATGCCCGGCGAGGACGACGCCGTCGACCAGCTGGCGGGGCTGTACCTGGAGCTGACCGGACCTTAGACGCGGTTTCCCGCGCTCGGGTTCGAAGACGGCGCCGAAAAATCGCGGGGGAGGGGAACCGCCCCGGAGCGGCCCGCGTTGAAGCAGGTAAGCGGAGGGGAGTATCCCCGCGCGCGGTTCTCGTCAGTACGGTCGGCCCATGCCGGCCCGGGTTCCGCGGCCCGTACCCGATCACAGGGCGGGAGAGACCTCCGGCGCTCGTCTCATGTCCGCCGGAGGTGTTCACGTTGTCGGTCTCACCCCTTGTCTGGGGCCTCACCATCGCGGCGATCCTTGCGATCATCGCCGCCGACCTGTTCCTGATCCACCGCAATGACACGCGGGAGTTCACCACCCGCCGCGCCGCCTTCTGGTCGGTGGTCTACATCGGTCTCGCCGTGCTCTTCGGCCTCGGCGTCTGGCTCTTCTCCGGCGGTGAGCACGCCGCGCAGTACTTCGGCGGCTTCGTCATGGAGAAGAGCCTCAGCGTCGACAACCTCTTCGTGTTCATGGTGATCCTCGCCAGGTTCGCCGTGCCCAAGCACGCCCAGCACACGGTGCTGATGGCGGGCATCGTGATCGCGCTGGTGCTGCGCGGCGCGTTCATCGCGGTCGGCGCCGCCGCCATCGCGACCTTCACCTGGGTGTTCTTCCTGTTCGGCGCGTTCCTCATCTGGACGGCGATCGGCCTGGTCCGCGGCGGCGACGAGGACGAGTTCAAGGAGAACGCGCTGCTGCGCTGGGCCAAGCGCGTCATCCCGACGTCGGACGAGTACGACGGCAGCCGGTTCCTCACCCGGCGGGGCGGGCGCCGGCTGGTCACCCCGATGGCCATCGTGATGATCGCGATCGGCTCGACCGACGTGCTGTTCGCGCTGGACTCCATCCCCGCGATCTTCGGGCTCACGACCGAGCCGTACCTGGTCTTCACCGCCAACGCGTTCGCGCTCATGGGCCTCGTCCAGCTGTACTTCCTGCTCGGCGGCCTCGCCGACCGCCTCGTCTACCTCGGGCACGGGCTGGCGTTCATCCTCGGGTTCATCGGCGTCAAGCTGATCCTGCACGCGCTGCACGAGTACGGCGCCGGCTGGGCCCCCGAGATCCCGATCTGGCTGTCGCTCGCCGTGATCGCCGGGACGCTGGCCGCCACCGCGGTGGCGAGCCTCGCCGCGGGCCGCAGGCCGTCCCGCGAGCCGCTCCCGGAGGCCGAGCCCGCCGCCGGGGCGGAGACCGGCGCGACACGCGAGAGCTGAGAGCGGACCGCGTCCCCCCATCATCCGAATGCTGTTCTAGAATCTCGGTCAAAAGGGTCGAGAGAGGGTTGACGCATGGCCATCGGGCTGACCGAGGAGCATGAGGCGCTCGCCGATTCGGTGCGCGGCTTCGCCGAGCGCAACATTCCGGCGACGGCCGTCCGGGCCGCGCTGGACGCGGAGGAGGAGACGAGGCCCGGGTTCTGGCCGGCCCTCGCCGAGCAGGGCCTGCTGGGCCTGCACCTGGACGAGGAGCACGGCGGGCAGGGCTTCGGCCTGCTGGAGCTGTCGGTCGTGCTGGAGGAGCTGGGCCGCGCGGCCTCGCCCGGCCCGTTCCTTCCGACCGTGCTCGCCAGCACGGTCATCGACGCCTCCAGCAACGCCAAGCTGCGAGCGGAGCTGCTCCCGGGCCTCGCCGACGGGTCGCGGACGGCCGCCGTCGCGCTGGACGGCGAGCTGACCGGCCGCCGCGAGGGCGACGCGCTCGTGGTGTCGGGGACGGCGGCCACGGTGCTCGGCGCCGCGCTCGCCGACGTGCTCGTGCTGCCCGTCGCCGTCGACGACGGCGAGCAGTGGGTCGCGCTGGACGCGGCCGACCTCGCCGTCACCCCGGTGCCGAGCCTGGACCGGGTCCGGCGCGTCGCCTCCGTCGAGGTCTCCGGCGCCTCCGTCGCCGCCGACCGCGTCCTGGACGGTCTCACCGCCGGCCGGGTCCGGGACCTGGCCGCCGCGCTGTTCGGCGCCGAGGCCGCGGGCCTGGCGGGGTGGCTGGTGACGACCGCCGCCGAGTACGCGAAGGTCCGTGAGCAGTTCGGCCGCCCGATCGGGCAGTTCCAGGGCGTCAAGCACAAGGCCGCCCGCAGCCTGATCGCCCTGGAGCAGGCCCGCGCCGCCGCCTGGGACGCCGCCCGCGCCCTGGACGAGGGCACGGAGGAGGCCGGGTTCGCCGCCGCCGTGGCGGCCGTCATCGCGGTGGACGCCGGGGTGCAGACCGCCCGCGACGCCATCCAGATCCTCGGCGGCATCGGCTTCACGTGGGAGCACGACGCCCACGTCTACCTGCGCCGCGCCCTGACGCTGCGGGCGCTGCTCGGCCCGTCCAAGGGCTGGGCCGCCGAGGTCGCCGCGCTCGCGCTGGACGGCGGGCGCCGCGAGGTCGTGCTGGAGCTGGACGAGGACGCCCAGCCGCTGCGCGAGCGGATCCGCGCCGAGATCGCCGAGCTGGCCGCGATCGAGGACAAGGACGCGCTGGCCGAGCGCCTCGGCGACGAGGGCTGGACCGTCCCGCACTTCCCCAGGCCGTGGGGGCGCGAGGCCGGGCCGGTCGAGCAGATCCTGATCCAGCAGGAGCTGCGGGCCGCCAAGGTCAGGACGCCGAATCTCGGGATCGGCGCCTGGCTGGTGCCCTCGCTCGTCCGCTACGGGACCGACGAGCAGAAGGAGCGGTTCCTGCGGCCGACGCTGCGCGGGAAGATCGTGTGGTGCCAGCTGTTCTCCGAGCCGGGCGCCGGCTCGGACCTGGCGTCCCTGTCGATGAAGGCCGAGCGGGTCGAGGGCGGCTGGAGGCTCACCGGCCAGAAGATCTGGACGTCGCTCGCCCAGCACGCCCAGTGGGGCTTCTGCATCGCCCGCACCGACCCCGCCGCGGCCAAGCATGACGGCATCACCTACTTCCTCGTCGACATGGCGTCCGAGGGCGTGGACGTCCGCCCGCTGCGGGAGCTGACCGGCGACGCCCTGTTCAACGAGGTCTTCCTGGACGGCGTCTTCGTCCCCGACGACCGGGTGGTGGGCGAGGTCAACCAGGGCTGGCAGGTCGCGCGCAACACCCTGTCCAACGAGCGGGTGTCGCTGTCGACCGGCGGCGGCCTCGGCATGGGCGTCCCCGAGCTGCTGCGGTTCTTCGCGAACCGGGAGCTGGACGCGGTCGCGGCCGCCGAGGTCGGCAGGCTCGTCGCCCAGGGCCAGTCGATCGACCTGCTCGGCCTGCGCACCACGCTCAAGCAGCTGAACGGCGTGGAGCCGGGCGCGGAGGCCAGCGTCCGCAAGCTGCTCGGCGTCCAGTTCAACCAGGACGTCGCCGACCACTGCTGGGCGGCGCAGGGCGCGGCCGCGGCCACCGAGGTCCCGATGGCCGAGAGCGGCATCGTGGGCCGCGCCATGCTGTTCAGCCGCGCGATGACGATCTACGGCGGCACCACCGAGGTGCAGCTCAACATCATCGGCGAACGCATCCTCGGCCTCCCCCGCGACCCCGAACCAGGCAAGTAACCCCACGACCACGACCCCCAGCCCCGGCCACGGGCAGGCGCGTGGAGCGAGCGCAGCGAGCGCAACGCGCCTGCCCGTCGAGCCGGGCGACCGGAGCGACACCGACCCACCCGCACGGGCACGACGAGCCGCACAATGGCGTGAGGATCGTCCGGCTCGTGACGGGGGTTCCAGGGGGTCGCCCCCCTGGGTCAGCGCGGCCGGAAGGTGTAGGTGAAGTTGACGATGACGATGCCGGCCAGGGCGATGAGGAGGCCGGGAAGGCCCGCGTTGACGACGGCGATCGCGCTGAGCGGGATCGCGGCGAGCAGCGACAGCACCGCCATGGCCAGGCTGTGGTCGCGGTCGCCGTGCCGCGGCTCGGGCGCCGGGGCGCGGCGGCGCGAGCGCGGCGCGGCGGCGCGGGCGTCGAGGGTCTCCTCGATGCGGTCGACGACCGTCTCGATGAAGGCGTCGTCATAGTCGGGCCCCAGCTCGCGCCGGGCCGCCATGGCCGCCGTGAGGTCGTCGCGCGGCAGTCGTGGGGTCGTCATGACACCGTTATAGGCGGGCGGGGAGGGCTGCCGCGTCACTCCCCGGTGCCATGTGGCGGCTACCCCTCAGGTGTGAGCGGACGCGCAGGTAGGATTCCGCTCTTGTCCCAGGAAATCCGGAGGTCCCCGTGACAGTGCGGGCCCGTTCGACCGCCCTCGCCGCCTGCGCCGCCGCGGCCGGGCTGGCCCTCGCGGGATGCGGCGGCGGTGAGAAGCAGGCCGCGGACGCCGCGCCGTCCGCTCCGCCCACCACGCTGGCGCCGCTGCCGGCGGTGCGGGCCGCCGACGTCAAGCCGCTGGTGGGACGCTGGGTCGGCGCGGCCAGGGACTACTTCCAGTTCAAGGCCGACGGCAGCGGCGTGTGGGTGCGGGGCCGGCAGAAGCTGTGGAGCGGTTCGGCCATCCCCGAGGGCGGCGGAAGGTACCGCTTCTCGTGGAACGGCGGCGACCCGAAGACCGCGTCCTACTGGGGCGTCGCGCTCAGCGAGGACAAGGCGTCGCTCGTGTTCGCCGGGACCAACCAGACCTACAAGAAGGCCGCCGCGCGGAAGGGCAAGGAATGACCGACGCGATGTTCGCCTCACCCGCCGACGCCGGGCGCAGGCTCGCCGGCGTCCGCTACCTCGCCGACGACGAGATCGCCACGACGGTGTTCCTGGCGCAGGCGCTCGGCAAGCCGCTGCTGGTGGAGGGGCCGGCGGGGGTCGGCAAGACGGAGCTGGCGAAGGCGGTGGCGGCGGCGACCGGCGCGGAGCTGATCCGCCTGCAGTGCTACGAGGGCCTGGACGAGGCCCGCGCGCTCTACGAGTTCAACTACAAGAAGCAGCTCCTCGCGATCCAGGCCGCGCCGGCCGACCGGGCCTGGCAGGAGACCCACGACGACATCTTCTCCGAGGAGTTCCTGCTGGAGCGGCCGCTGCTGGCGGCGATCCGCCGCAGCGACCCGACGGTCCTGCTCATCGACGAGGCGGACAAGGCCGACGTCGAGGTCGAGGGCATGCTGCTGGAGGTGCTGTCGGACTTCCAGGTGACGATCCCCGAGCTCGGGACGGTGGCGGCGGTCCGCCGCCCCTTCGTGCTGATCACCTCGAACGCGGCGAGGGAGCTGTCAGAGGCGCTCAAGCGTCGCTGCCTCTACCTGCACCTGGACTATCCGGCGCCCGACCGGGAGCGCGACATCGTCCTCGCGCAGGTGCCGGGCATCGAGGCGGAGCTGGCCGAGCAGCTCGTCCGCACCGTCGGCACGCTGCGCGACCTGGAGATCAAGAAGGCGCCGTCGATCGCGGAGACCGTCGACTGGGCCCGCACCCTGCTGGCCCTCGGCCTGGACGACCTGGACGAGGCCGCCGTGGGCCGCACCCTCGGCGTCGTCCTCAAGCACGCCTCCGACCAGGAGCGCGCCGCCAAGGAACTCGGGTTGAGCGGCTGACATGGCCTCACTCGTCGACCGGCACACCGGGTTCGTCGCGGAGCTGCGGCGGGCCGGGCTGCCGGTGTCGGTCGCCGAGGGGCTGGACGCGGTGCGCGCCGTGCGGGCCGTCGACCTGCTCGACCGGGAGTCGCTGCGCGCCGCGTACGCCGCGACGGTCGTCAAGCGGCCCCAGCACCGCGCGACGTTCGACACGCTCTTCGACCTGTGGTTCCCGGCGGCCGTCGGGGACGGCGCGGGAGCGGCGCCCGACCCCGAGCGCCCGGCGAGGACGGTCGACGACGAGGGCAGGCCCGTCCCCGCTGCGCTCGACCCGCGGGTGCAGCGGCGCAGGGAGGAGCTCGCCGACCTGCTCCTGTCCGGGGACGACGCCGGGTTGCGCCGGTTCGCCCGGCTGGCCGTCGCCGAGTACGGCCGGACGCCCGGGCAGGAGTCGTGGTTCTCCTCCGGCGTGATGAGCGCGCTGTCGCCGGAGACCCTGATGGCGCGGCTGCTGGAGTCGGTCCTGGCCGGGCGGGAGCGCGGCGGCATGGCCGAGCGCGTCGCGCGCCGGACGTTCCGCGACCGCATCTCCCGCTTCTCCGGCCTCGTCGCGGACGAGGTGCGGCGCCGCATCGCCGAGGACACCGGGGTCGAGCGGACCGCCCGCATCGCCGTGCGCCCCCCGCTGGAGCGGCTCGACTTCGCCGGCGCGACCCGCGCCGAGATGGAGGCGCTGCGCCGCGAGGTGTACCCGCTGGCGCGCAGGCTGGCGACCCGGCTCGTGCAGAAGCAGCGGCACGGGCGGCGGGGCCGGCTCGACTTCCGCCGGACGGTCCGCGCGTCCCTGTCCAGCGGGGGAGTGCCGCTCACCACCCACCACCGGCCGCGGCGCCCACACCGGCCCGAGCTGGTGGTGCTGTGCGACGCCAGCGACTCGGTGTCGGCGTTCGCGCACTTCACGCTGCTGCTGACGTTCGCGCTGCGGGAGCAGTTCACCAAGGTCCGCGCGTTCGCCTTCATCGACGCCACCGACGAGATCACCAAGTACTTCGCGCCGGGCGCGGACGTCACCGGCGCGATGACCCGCCTCGCCGCCGAGGCCGACCTCGTGTGGATCACGGGCCGGTCCAACTACGGCCACGCCTTCAAGGTGTTCGACGACAAGTACCGCGACGCCGTCACCCCGAGGACGTCCCTGCTGATCCTCGGCGACGCCCGGTCCAACTACGGGGAGCTGTCCCTGCCGATCGTGCGGTCGATGGCGGACCGGGCCCGGCACGCGTACTGGCTCAACCCGGAGCCGCGCTCCCAGTGGGACACCGGCGACTCGGCCGCGTCCCGCTACGGCGAGCTGGTCCCCATGTACGAGTGCCGGAACCTGACCCAGCTGGCCGCCTTCGTCGAGGAGCTCGCCTAGCCGGGTTCAGGAGGCCCGGTCGCGGATGACCAGGGCGAGGACGGCGTAGGCGAGCGCGGCGACCGCCGAGACGACCATCGCGACGTTCGTGCCGTGCGCCAGCGAGGCCGCGTCGTGCCCGAACCCCGTCGCGACGGCCCCGACGATCGCCACGCCCAGCGACGCCCCGATGTAGCGGGCGGTGTTGTTGGCGCCCGCCCCCATGCTGGCGCGGTCGGCGGGGACGCTCTCCACGGCGAGCCGGGCGAGCATCGCGTTGGTCAGGCCGCTCGCGACGCCGGCGGCGGCGAGGCCCGGCACGAGCCGCCACCAGTGCGCGTCCGGGGCCAGGGCCGCCAGCGCGAGCTCGCTGACGCCGGCGAGCGCGAACCCGGCGGCGAGCAGGCGCCGGACGGGCAGCCGCGCCGGGAGGCGGTGGGCCTGCAGGGCGACGACGAACGACAGCCCGGACCAGATCGCCAGCACCAGCGCCGCCGCGATCGCGGACAGGCCCATCACCAGGCTCATCATCGTCGCCAGGTAGGTCATGACCCCGATCACGGCGAGCCCGGTGACGAGCGCCCCCGTCACCGACAGCAGGAACGCCGGCCGCCGGAACAGGGCGAGCTCGACCATCGGCTCCCGCCGCCGCGACTCGACGAGGACGAACGCGGACAGCAGGACGGCCGCGGCGGCGAACAGCGCGAGCACGCCCGGGGACGTCCAGCCGGTGCGGCCCCAGGTGATCGCGGCCACCAGCGCCGCCACGCCGAGGCTCATCGTGGCCAGTCCCGGCACGTCCACGCCGCGCGGACGCTCGGCCCGCGACTCGGTGAGCGCGCGGGAGGCCGCCGCGGCGAGCGCCGCGGACGCGGCCACCGTGGCCCAGTACCACAGCCGCCAGCCGCCGGCGGAGGTCAGCCCGGCCGCGGCGATGGGGCCGAGCGCGATGCCGAGGCCGACCATCGCGCCCCACAGGCCGGTGGCCCGCGCCCGCCGGGGACCCGGCGGGAACGAGGCGCCGACGATGCCGAGTCCGGTCACCAGCAGCGCGGCGCTGGCCGCGCCCTGCGCGACGCGGCCCGCGATGAACACCGCGGCGTTGGGCGCGAGCGCGCACGCGACGCTGGAGACGGCGAGCGCCACCGCGCCGATCACGAACACGCGCCTGCGCCCGTGGTCGTCGGCGAGGCTGCCCGCGGCCAGCAGCGCCGCCGCGAGGCCGAGGCTGATCGAGCTCATCAGCCAGATCTGCGCGGTCGCCCCGGCGTGAAGCCCGCGGGCGGTGTCGGCCAGCGTCGCCGCGGGGGCGCAGTAGTTCATCAGGGCCAGGAGGGTGGCGGCGGCCGGCAGCGTCAGCGCGGCGGCGGTGCCGGGCGCGCTGCGCGCGGCGCGGGGGGTCGCCAGGGTCGTCATGCGGTCTCCAAGTTCATTGAACGAACTGAATGGGGTGACGGTAGCACGGCGGAGTTCAATCAATGAACCCCCGGGTGGGTACTGTGGTGGCATGGCACTCGGCAAGGACTACGCGGCGCAGGACTGCTCGCTGGCCCGCGCTCTGGAGGTCGTCGGGGAGCGCTGGACGCTGCTGATCGTCCGGGACGCCTTCTACGGCGTCCGCCGCTTCAGCGACTTCCTCGTCCACCTGGACATCCCCCGCGCCGTGCTGTCGGCGCGGTTGCAGTCGCTGGTCGACGCCGGCGTCCTCGTCAAGGACGGCCACGACTACGTGCTGACGGAGATGGGCAAGGAGCTGTGGCCCGTCGTCCACACCCTCGCCCGCTGGGCGGAGGACCACCTGTCCGCCGAGCCGTGCCGCGTCTTCGTCCACCTCGCCTGCGGCACCGAGATCGGCCCGGACGGGGGGTGCGCCGCGTGCGGGCGGCACGTCGCCCCGGACGAGCTGGAGATCCACGCCGGGCCCGGCGTCCGCCGCCGCACCGACCCGGTCAGCATGCTCCTGCGCAACCCGCACCGGCTGCTGGAGCCGATCCGCACCTGAGTGAGCGATCCCTCGCCGAGGTCGCTCGCCGGCGGTGGGGTCTGTGGGGATTCGACCAGATAATCTCCTCGCTCATGAACACCGAAAGGGCCGAGACCGCCCCCCGCGCCCGGTTTCGACCGGGCAGCGTGCTCGGCCCCCTGTGGCGGCTGATCGACGGCGGCCCGGACGACACCCGGGCCCAGATCGCCCACCGGGCCAGGGTCCTGGTGCGGATCTCCACCGCGCTGGCGAACCTCGGCGGCGCCCTGGTCGTGCTCGCGTTCGCGGTCGTCGTCCCCGACCCCGTCGGCGAGGTGTCCGAGCGGATCCGGCTCGTCAACCTGGTCGTCTTCACCCTCTACGTCACCGCCGCGGTGCCGGTCGGCCTCGTCCTCGGCGAACGGTTCTTCCGCCGCGTCCGGCGCATGGTCGAACGGCACGACGAACCCGACCGGCACGAGCGCTCCCTGCTGCTGTACGGGCCGCTGCGGCTGATGGCCCTGCACCTGACGCTGTGGGGGATCGGGACGGTCGGCTGGGTCGTCATCAACGCCCCCTTCTCGGGCCTGCTCGCCGTCAAGCTGGGTCTGACGAGCCTGCTCGGCGGCCTCACCACCTGCACGGTCGTCTACCTGCTGACGGAGCGGCTGCTGCGGCGCGCGGTGACGACCGCGCTGCGCAGCGAGATGCCGCGCCGGACCGGCCTGCCCGGCGTCGTCGCCCGTTCCGTGCTGGCCTGGGGCCTCGGCACGGCCGTCCCGATCCTCGGGCTGATGACCCTCACGATCGGGTCGTTCGTCATCGCCAGGATCACGGTGCGGGAGTTCGCCGTCGCCGTCCTCGCGCTCGGCGGCATCGCGCTGGTCGTCGGGCTCGGCGTCACCTACGGCGCCGCCCGCGCCATCGCCGACCCCGTCGAGTCGGTGCGGCTCGGCCTCGCCCGGATCGAGCGCGGCGACCTGGACGTCGAGGTCCCCGTCTACGACGCCAGCGAGGTCGGGCTGCTGCAGGCCGGGTTCAACCACATGGCGGCCGGGCTGCGCGAGCACGAGCGGCTGCGGGACCTGTTCGGCCGCCAGGTCGGCGCGGACGCCGCGCGCGTCGCGGTGGAGCGCGGCATCGACCTCGGCGGCGAGCTGCGCGAGGTCGCGGTGATCTTCGTGGACATCATCGGCTCCACCCGGCTCGCGGCCGACCGGCCGCCCGCCGAGGTCGTCCGGCTGCTGAACGACTTCTTCGCCGTGGTCGTCGAGGTGATCGGCGCGCACGGCGGCTGGATCAACAAGTTCGAGGGCGACGCCGCGCTGGCCATCTTCGGGGCGCCGCTCGCGCTGGACGGCGCGCCCGTCCGCGCGCTCGCCGCGTCCCGCGAGCTGGC
>NZ_JBEZJP010000219.1:0-12947 GCF_040653175.1 Actinomadura sp. NPDC048032 | reverse complement strand
CGTGAGCGGCCTGTGGGGTGACCTGACCATCGAGCTGAGGTCGTGGATCAGCGGCTTCGAACCTGCGGGCGTTCAACTCGCGGATGTTCAACACGCGGATCACGAACGCGCGGATGACGGGGATGCAGCTCGCCGAGAGCGGGCTGCGCGACGTGCTGGTCGAGGGGTGCCGCGCCGACCTCACCGGGTTCAGGCACGCGCATCTGCGGGACGTGGTGTTCCGCGACTGCAACCTGACCGAGGCGACCTTCCAGTCCGCCGAGATGACCGACGTCCGGTTCGAGAACTGCCGGCTCGGCGGCGCCCAGTTCTCCAAGGCCAGGATGAGGACGGTCCGGTTCCGCGGCTGCGACCTGCGCGGCGTCGCGGGCCTGGACTCCTTCCAGGGGGCGATCGTCGCGAGCGGCGACGCCATGAGCCTCCTGGACGCGTTCGCCGCGGAGCTCGGCATCACCATCGAGGACTGACCGGCCCGAAGGAGCCGATGCGTCGGCCGAGCCGCACGGGGAAGGGTTCCTTGAGGGGAGCATCATGGGTTACGCGATCAGCGTCCGCCTGCGCCGGCCGTTCGGCGAGACGGTCGAGCAGGTGCGCGCGGTCCTGAAGGACCAGGGCTTCGGCGTGCTGACCGAGATCGACGTGCGGGCCACCCTGCGCGAGAAGCTCGGCGAGGCGATGGAGGACTACCTCATCCTGGGGGCCTGCAACCCGCGGCTCGCCCACCGTGCGCTCGGCGTCGACCGGCGGATCGGCCTGCTGCTGCCCTGCAACGTCGTGGTGCGCACCGACGGCGACGACACCGTCGTGGAGGCGATGGACCCGCAGGTCATGGTGTCGGTCAGCGAACAGCGCGACCTCGGACCGGTCGCCGACGAGGCGGCGGAGCGGCTGGCCGCCGCGCTGAGACGGCTGGACGCCTGACCCTCCTCGCTCAGCCGCCGGGGATCTCGATCTCGGCGGCCTCGCGGGTGCCGAGCAGGAAGTGCCCGAGGAACGTCATGCCGTCCTCCCCGGCGTCGAAGCGCGCGATCCGGGCGCCCTCGGGCTCGTGGAACACGTCGCCGGGACGCAGGACGGCCGCCGCCTCGCCTTATCTGGTAGACGACCGACCCGGTCTCGACGCTGCCGAAGACCGGTCCGTTGTGCACGTGCAGTCCAGCCGCCCTGCGGGGCGCGATGGTGATGCGCTCGACGGCCGTGCCCGGCCCGGACAGCTGCGCGTCGATGGAGGCCCGCATCTCCTCGGCGGTCCGGTCGATGGCGGCGCGAGCGAGTTCCCTTTACTTAAACTATGAATACGGCCTGGTCGAGCGGCGGGGCGACGCGTCCGACGGGCGGGTCACGCTGGTATGCCTGACCGAGGCCGGGGCCTCCTACGTCCGGACGCGGCGCCAGGCGGGCGTCCAGGCCTTCGAGCGATTGATCGGCGAACTCACCGGCGACGAGGTCGAGGCGCTGGTGGCGGCCCTTCCGGCGCTGGAGCATCTGGCAGAGTTCGAATGCCAGGACCGCGAAGGACCGGCCGTCACGCCCGGGAGCGAGACGTCGAGCGCCATGACGATCACGACGCCGACAAGCCTCGCCCTCGCCCGCCGACGCTCGTCCGAGACCGACCCGTAAGTCAGATGCACTCATCCCAAACTGGAGGTTCCATGCCCAAGGGCTACTGGGTCAGCGCCTACCGCACCATTTCAGACCCCGAGAAGCTGGCTGCTTACAACAAGCTGGCCGGTCCGGCCGTCAAGGCCGGGGGCGGCCGGGCCCTCGTCCGTGGCGGCCGGGTCGAGGCGCATGACGCCGGAATCGCCGAGCGCACCGTCCTGATCGAGTTCGACAGCTTCGAGCAGGCCGTCGCGGCGCACGAGAGCGCGGCCTACCAGGAGGCGCTGGCCGCCCTCTCCGACGGCGTCGAGCGCGACTTCCGCATCGTCGAGGGCATCGACTGACCGAGGTCCAGGCGGATCTTCACCTACGCGTGGACCGGCCGGAGACGATGCCGGCGGCCAGCGGGGTCAGGACGGCGGCGATCTTATCGTCGTACCGCCGACAGGCTCGGCGACGTTGACGTCGTGAACCCGCCAGACCTGGGCCGTTACCGCCTGTTGAGTGGGCAGGCACGACCACTCCCCCTCACAGGACGGAACCCGATGTCAACAGTGACCGCCTCGGCCGACGGCTCTCCCACGTCAGCTCGGTCGGGCTCGAACAACTGGCCGGCGGTGGTCTCGGTGATGATGGGGATCTTCGCGATCGTCACCACCGAGATCCTGCCGATCGGGCTGCTGACGTCCATCGGCTCCGGCTTCACCGTCTCCGACGGGACGGCCGGGCTGATGATGACCATGCCCGGCTACCTCGCGGCGGCGGCCGCGCCCACGGTCACCGTCGCGACGGCGCGGATCGACCGGCGGCTCATGCTGTGCGCCTGCATGTTCCTGCTGGCGGCGGCGAACTTCATCGCCGCGGCCGCCCCGGCGTTCTGGGCGGTGCTCGTCTCACGCGTCCTCGTCGGGGTGGTCATCGGCGGCTTCTGGTCGATCGGCGCGGGCCTCGCCGACCGGCTGGTCCCCGCACGGTCGGCGCGCCGGGCGACGGCGGTCGTCTTCTCGGCCGTCCCGCTGGGATCGGTTCTCGGCGTGCCGCTCGGGACGCTGATCGGAGACCTCGCGGGCTGGCGGACCAGCTTCGCGGTCATGGGCCTGCTGTCCGTGGCGGTGCTCATCGCGCTCGCCGTGCTCGTCCCCCCGCTGCCTGCGGAGAGGGCCACCCGCCTCACCGCGCTGCGCGGCATGGTGCGCGGCCTCGACACACGTCGCGCGCTCCTGGTGACCGTCCTGGTCGTCCTCGCGCACTTCGGCGCCTACACCTACGTCACGCCCTTCCTGGAACGGGTGACGCAGGTGTCCCCGGGGCTGATCACGGTGTTCCTGCTGGCCTACGGTGCCGCGGGCGTCCTGGGCAACTTCCTGGCAGGCACGGCTCTGGCCCGCCATCCGCACGTCACCTTCGGCGTGGCCGGAGGTCTGATCGCCATCGCCACCCTGGCGCTTCCTCTTCTGGGACGATGGGATCTGGGCGCCCTCACGCTGCTCATCCTGTGGGGCGCCGGCTACGGGGCCGTCCCGGTCTGTTCGCAGACCTGGTTCGCCAGAGCCGCCCCGCACGCGCCGGAGGCGGCATCCGTCCTGTTCACGGCCTCGTTCCAGGCGACGCTGTCGACCGGCGCCCTGGTCGGCGGGGTCATCATGGACCGCACCTCCCCTTCGACGGTCATGATGCTGGGCGGAGCCACCGCGGCCGTCATGGTGGTGGCCGTGGTCAGCGGGCGGCCTCGCCGGTCAGCCAGCGGTGCAGCGCCGGGAGGGGCACGTCGGCCCGGACGACCTCCAGCGCGGTGATCTTCAGGCCCCACTCGGCGACGGCGGCGTCCAGGTCGGCGGCCAGGGGGTTCGCCCGGCCCGGGAGCAGGTCGCCGAGTTCGTTCAGGCGCCGCTGGGCCACGTGGCGGCGCAGGCGGCCCTCCACGATGACGCTGATCGCGGCCGTCTGGGGAACCGGCCGCAGCGCGCAGCGGGCGGGATCCGACACCGACACCAGGGCCACGGCCTTCAGCCGCAGGGGCACCCCCTCGCGGGTGGGGGCCTCCAGCCATATGTCGAGGGGTCCCCATCGCATGGGGACGCGGACCGAGCGGTGCACGCCCGGCACCACCAGCGTGCGGCCGGGCCCCCGCACCGTGGGAGGGCCGCCCAGGCGGGAGACCACCAGGCGCTCCCCCTCGGGGACGACCCGCAGCGACGCGACGGCCAGCATCGTGATCAGGACGAGGCAGGCCACGAGCGCCAGCGACGGCCACGTGAGGAAACCGGGCAGCAGTTGCTCCCTCGCGAGGCCCTTGGTCATGAACCCTCCCCCGCTGGTCCGGCGCTTCGCCTGGTCTCCTCAGCCTCCATCGTCACCGCCGGACGGCTGCCTTGCCATCGGGTGCGACCACCAGATCGTCCAGTCCTGCCCTGTATAACCGCGCCGTCAGCCTTGCCCGGGTCCGTCCGGTGGGGGCGGGCGGTCCCTCCCGTGGCCGATGCGGTCGCGCCAGGCGGCGACCCGGTCGACGATCAGCGGGTCGGCGAGGTCGGATTCCGGCACGTCCCCGACAGGTGCGGCGGGCGGCTCCCCGGGCGGAGGCGGGGGCCGCGGCGGGCGGGTCGGCATGGTGAGGACCATGGTCAGCCCGCCGCCCGGAGTCTCCTCGGGGGTGAGGTCGCCGTCCATGGCCTCGGCGAGGCCGCAGGCGAGGGCCAGGTCGACGCCGGCCTCGTCGTCCCGGCCGCCAAGGCGCCGGAGCGGCTGGAAGAGGCGGTCGCGGTCGCCGAGCCGGACCCCGGGCCCGCGGTCGATGACGCGGATCTCCAGGCGGTCGCCGAGGGCGCTGGCGGTGACGAGGACGGGTGCGCCCGGCGGGTTGAAACGGACGGCGTTGGCGATGACGTTGGCCAGGACGCGGCGCAGCAGGGCCGGGTCGGCGACCATGTCGGGCAAGCCCTCGGGGATGCGGAGCTCGACGGCCTCCCGGTCGTTCTCGCTGACGGCGCGGGGGACGGCGTCCCCGGCGGCGACCCGGCGCGGGGAGATGTCGAGCGAGCCGGACTGCAGACGGCTCATGTCCAGCAGGTCGTCCACCAGATGGTCGAGCCGGGCCAGGGAGTCGGCGGCCGTGTCGACCGCGTCGTCGCGGCGCTCGCCGGGGGCGGGCGCGCCCGGGCCGCGCAGGCTCTCGACGGCGGCCCTCGCGGACGCCAGGGGGGCGCGCAGGTCGCGGCTGACGGTGGTGAGCAGCGCGGTGCGCATCTCCTCGGCGGCCTCCAGCGGCCGGAGCCGCCGGGCCCGTTCGGCGAGGCGCCGGTGCTGCAGCGCGACGGCGGCCTGGGCGGCGAACGCCTCCAGGACGCGCCGGTCCGAGGCGGGCAGGGTCCGTCCCCGCAGGACGAGCGACAGGGTGCCGTCCTCGACCAGGACGTCGACCTCGCCGGCGTCCGGGCAGGTGCAGGGCTCGCCGCCGGTGCTGGCGACGACGTCCCAGCAGTCCGGGTCGCTGAGGCTGTCGGGGGTCACCGGCGCTTCGGGGTCGCGTTCCAGCAGCGTGACGGTGGTCAGCGCGAACGTCTCGCGAAGCCGTTCGAGGATGCCGCCGAGCGCGTCGTGGGGACGCCCGAGGGCGGTGACCGCGCCGTGCTCTCCGCGCAGGATGTCCCCCGCGAGGGTGGAGAGCACCTCCGCGTCGGCGCGGGCCCCGGCCACCTCTCTGCCGCGGCGGGCGGTGACGTCCACGACCGTGCTGACCGTCACCCCCACCACGACGAAGACGACGAGCTGGAGCAGCCCCTGGGTTCGGTCGACGGTGAACTGCCCGGTCGGCGGGGTGAAGAAGTAGTTCAGCAGCACCGAACCGCCGATGGCGGCGAACAGCGCGGGATACAGCCCGCCCACCAGAGCCACCCCGACCACCGCGGCCTGGAAGAGCAGGATGTCGCTGGCCAGGGGCACCTGCCAGCGCATCTGCACCAGCAGGAGGGTCAGCAGCGGCAGCCCGGCGGCGGCCAGCGCGAACCCGGCGTAGCGGCGGACGGACGGAAGGCCCGCCGCCCGGTGCGCCCTCCAGCGGCGCCCCTGGCCGATCTCCTCGTGGGTGACGAGGTGCACGTCGATGGATCCGGACCGCGCCGTCGTCGTGACGCCGACGCCGGGCGAGAACATCTGCGCGACCTTTCCGCGCCGGGACGCCCCCAGGACGAGCTGGGTGGCGTTGACGCCGCCGGCGAAGTCCAGCAGCGCGTCCGGCACGTTCGCGCCGACGACCTGGTGGTAGCTGCCGCCGAGGCTCTCCACCAGGGCACGCTGCCGGGTCAGGTTCGCCGGGCTCACGCCGGCCAGCCCGTCGCTGCGGGCGACGTGGACGGCCAGCAGGTCGGCGCCCTTGGTGCGGGCGGCGACGCGGGCGGCGCGGCGGATCAGGGTGTCGCCCTCCGGCCCGCCGGTGAGCGCCACGACGACGCGTTCGCGCGCCTCCCACGTCCCGGCGATGCCGTGGTCGGCGCGGTAGCGGTCGAGCTGGTCGTCGACCTTGTCGGCCAGCCACAGCAGCGCCAGCTCGCGCAGGGCGGTGAGGTTGCCGGGCCGGAAGTAGTTGCCGAGGGCGGCGTCGATCCTCTCGGGCGGGTAGACGTTGCCGTGCGCCATCCTGCGGCGCAGCGCCTCGGGGGTCATGTCGACGAGTTCGACCTGGTCGGTTCGGCGGACGACCTCGTCCGGGACGGTCTCGCGCTGCGGCACGCCGGTGATCTGCTCGACGACGTCGTTCACCGACTCCAGGTGCTGGACGTTGACGTTGGTGACGACGTCGATGCCGGCGTCCAGGATCTGCTCGATGTCCTGCCAGCGCTTGGCGTGGCGGGAGCCGGGCACGTTGGTGTGGGCCAGCTCGTCGATGAGCGCGACCTGCGGGTGCCGGGCGATGACGGCGCCGGTGTCCATCTCGGTGAAGCTCGCGCCGCGGTAGGACACGGCGGCGCGCGGGACGATCTCCAGCCCCTCCAGGAGCGCGGCGGTGCGGGGCCGGCCGTGGGTCTCCACGAAGCCGACGACCACGTCGGTCCCGCGGCCGGCGCGGCGGCCGCCTTCGGCGAGCATCGCGTAGGTCTTGCCCACGCCGGGCGCCGAGCCCAGGTAGACGCGCAACCTGCCGCGTGCCATCACACCTCCAGTCGCCGAGGCCCCTCGCGGGGTCAGCCGCGGACCGGGTACTTCCGGTCCAGCGCGATGTTCAGCCTGAGGACGTTCACCCTGGGCTCGCCCATGAAGCCGAGGTCGCGGCCGTCGGTGCTCGCCTGGACCAGCCGCTTCACCTGGCCGGGGGTGACGCCGCGGGCCCGGGCGACCCGGCCGGTCTGGAGGGCGGCGTAGGCGGGCGAGATGTGCGGGTCCAGGCCGCTGCCACTGGCGGTGACCGCGTCGGCCGGGACGGCCGGATCGGCGGGGGCGCCGCCCCTGACGGGGACGACCAGGCCGTCGGCGTAGTTCGCGCCGGGACGGGCCGGTTCCACGGGAACGCCCTTGTAGGCGGCGATGAACGGAGCCTTCACCACGCCCTGCTCCTCGTTCAGGCTGACCACCCGGGTCGGGTGCGGGACGGTGCCGTCGGCCGCGCGGCGCCCGAACACCGCCAGCACCGCGCCGACCCCGCCCGGGGTGCAGAACGGGCGCGCACCGCTGACGCCTTCGAGGGCGCCGACGGCCTTGCTCCGCGAGCAGACCCGGGTGAGCAGGCTCAGCCTGGCACTCTCCCCCGCCGCGGCCGTCTCCGGACCGGGCAGGGTGTCCACGATGTCCTCGGGTCCCAGGTTACTCGCGGCCGTCGAGGTCGGGTCGTATCCGCTCCCGGCCTCCGACGGGCGGCTCTGGAAGTACTGCCTGAGCGGGTTTCCGTCCTTGTCGGTGAAGGACTGGCCGATGAGCGCGCTGCCCGCTTCCCGGCCGTCGGCGGTCTTCACGATGCTCCCGTCGGCCCGGCTCTTCAGGCCCGGGAGCTGGGCGGCCGCGAAGACGGCGAGCGGGTAGGCGACGCCGAGCACGACGGTGAGGACGAGCAACGCCCGGACCGCGGCCACGTGCCGGCGGATCCAGATTGGCATACGCATGTCAGGACATCCCCGGAAGGAACTGGACGATGAGGTCGATGAGCTTGATGCCGGCGAAGGGCGCGACGATGCCGCCGAGCCCGTAGACGCGGAGGTTGCGCGACAGCAGCCGTGAGGCGCTGCTCGGCCGGTACCGCACCCCGCGCAGCGCCAGCGGGATCAGCGCGACGATGATCAGGGCGTTGAACACCACGGCCGACAGGATCGCCGACTGCGGGCTGGCCAGCCGCATGACGTTGAGCGCGTCCAGGCCGGGGAAGAGGCTCACGAACAACGCCGGGATGATCGCGATTGACGTAGGTGTCGTACAGGCCCTGCGTGTAGGAGAAGCGCATCTCCGCGCCCCACCGGCACAGCCGCAGGCAGCGCTGCTGGAGCTCCGGCGTGTCCGCGTGGTCGAGGACGATCTGGTAGCCGCGCTCCCCGTGCACCACGTCGGAGGTGATGTGCAGGTCGAAGAACTCGATCTCGTCCTCGGTGAACCCGTACACCTCGCGCAGCGGCACGATCTGCTTCTTGTAGATGCTCGGCACCTGCGATTCCAGGCCGACCACGAGGGCGGCGGTGGCGACCACGAAGTGCTCGCGCATGGCGACCGCGTAGCACCACGCCTGGAGGCCGCGGGTGATGGCGTTCATGTTGGACGGGTCCTCGACGCGCTCGCGGGTCGTGCCGCACGCCTCGGCGAACCGGATGAGGAGGTCGGTGTGCCGGATGTCGGCGAGCTCCTCCTCGTACATGTTCTGGAGCGTGAAGTCCTTGGCGCCGGTGAACTCGTCGGGCGTGTTGGCGTAGACGTAGGCGAGGTAGTCGGCGAACGGGCCCACGTAGTGGTAGTGGTTCTCCGCCCAGCGGGCGAAGTGCTCGCGCTTCAGCTCGCCGTCCGCCCACGCCTTGCTGAACGAGGCGTTCTTGGCCTCGCGGCCTTTGATCGCGTTCTGCAGCTCGGCGCGGAACGCGTCCTTCGACAGCAGCTCTGCCATTTCCTGATCCCTTCTCGGATTTTCTTACCGGGGTGAGATGTAGACGCTTTTCTCCTGCGTGTAGAAGAGCATCATCGAAGGTCCGGCCTGCTCTTTGAACGTCTGCGTGCTGGATTCCTTGAGCCCGCCGAACGGCACGGTCATCGCCATTCCCGAGGTCGGCTGGTTCACCTTCACCAGGCCGCTCTCGGAGCGCCGGGCGAACTCCAGCGCCCGGCCGGTGTCGCGGGTGACGATCCCGGCCGACAGCCCGTAGTCGGTGCCGTTGGCCAGCGCGACGGCCTCGTCGAGCCCGGACGCCCGCAGGAACGCCAGCACCGGCCCGAAGATCTCCTCGCGGGCGATCCGCATGTCCGGCGCGACCTCGCCGAAGACGGCCGGCCGCACGAAGTACCCGTCGCCGGGGGCGCGCCGCCCCCCGGTGACGAGCTTGGCCCCCTCCTCCTCGCCGATCCGCACGTAGTCGAGGAACTTCTCCAGCTGGAAGTCCGCGGCGAGGGGCCCGAGGTCGACGCCGTCGCCCAGCCCGTTCCCGACGGTCAGCGCCTCGGCGGCCCGCGCCACGCGTTCGAGCAGCTCGTCGTGGACGGCGCCGTCCGCGATGACCCGGCTCGTGCCGGTGCACGCCTGCCCGGACAGCCCGAACGCGCCCTTGACGATGATCTGCGTGGCGCGCTCCAGGTCGGCGTCGTCCAGGACGACCACCGGGTTCTTGCCGCCCATCTCCAGCTGCGCGCGGCGCGACGGGCCGACCGCCGCGTGGACGGCGCGACCGGCCCGGGTGGAGCCGGTGAACGTCACGGCCCCGACCCGCTCGTCCGCCGCCACGGCGGCCCCGGCCCCGGCGCCGCCGTGCACCAGCGCGATCGCGCGCGGCGGCAGCCCGCCGGCCAGCAGCGCCTCGACCAGCCGCTGCGCCAGCAGGGGCGTCACCGGGCTCGGTTTGAACACCACCGCGTTACCGGCCGCCAGCGCGGGCCCGATCTTGCGGGACGGGATGTTCAGCGGGAAGTTCCAGGGCGTGATCGCGCCCACCACCCCGACCGGCTCGCGCCGCGTGTAGACGAGCCCGCCGTCGGGCGCCGGGTGGCTCTGGCCGGTGATGCGGTGGGCCTCCCCCGCGTAGAAGCGCAGGTTCCGGGGCGTGCGGGAGACCTCCATGGCCGCCTCGGCGCGCGTCTTGCCCTCTTCCCGCACCAGTTCGGCGACGAGTCCGTCCGCCCGCTCCTCCAGCCACCGCGCCGCCGACTCCAGCACGTCGGCGCGCTTGTCCGCGGACGCCGCGGCCCATTCCGCGGCGCCCTCGACGGCCCCGCCGACGGCCGCTTCCACGTCGGCGGCCGACGACTCGGGGAACTCTCCGACGATCTCGCCGAGTTCCGCCGGATTCCTCCGCCGGAACGTCCTGCCGTCCTGTGCCGGGCGCCATTCGCCCCCGACGAGGTTCAGGCCCTCATGCATGCTCGCTCGTCTCCATTCCCGGGTCACCGGCGATCGCGGTGAGCTCGACTTCGACGGGGGCGCCGCCGGGGAGGGCGCGGACGCCGACGGCGCTGCGGGCGGGGCGCCCGAGCCCCGGCGCCAGCGCCTCCAGGGCGGCCGAGGCGCCGTCCGCGACCGCCGACAGGTCGGTGAACCCGTCGGCGCAGGCGACGTAGACCGTCATCCGGACCCACCGCCGGACGCGGCCCCCGCTGCGACGGAGGTCCCCGTCCGCGACCGCGGCGACGGCGTTGCGGACGGCCAGGGCGGCGGCCTCGCGCGCGGCGGGGACGTCCAGGTCGCGGCCCACGAGGCCGGTGGCGGTCAGGCGGCCGTCCCGGCGCGGCGTCATCCCGGCGCTCGCGACCAGGAGGTCGCCCGCGCGGATCGGCTCGGCGACGGCCGGGACGTAGTCGCCCTGGGGGCGGGGCGCGGCGGGAAGCTCAGACACCGAGGGCCACCCCGTCCTGGCGGGGGTCGGACGCGCCGAGGAGGGCGCCGTCCGCGACGGAGACGATCTGGGCGCTGCCGCCCGCGTCCCAGGGGCCCTGGACGGCGACGTCGTGCCCGGACGCGCGGAGCGCCTCGATCCGGCCGGTCCCGAGACGGGACTCCACGCGCAGTTCGGGCGGACGGCCGAGGACGTCGGCGTCGCTGCCCGGGTGGACGGTGAAGCGCGGCGCCGCGACGGCGGTCGCGGGGTCGTGGCCGTGGTCGAGCAGATGGGACAGCAGCTGGGCGTTCCACTGGACCTGGCCGTCCCCGCCGGGGGTGTTGCCCGCGTGCAGGAGGCGGCCGGAGGCGCCGGTGACGAGCCAGGCGTTCAGGGTGTGCAGCGGGCGGCGGCGCGGGCGGACCTCGTTGGGGTGCCCGTCGATGAGGTAGGCGCCGCGGCCGAGCCGGTTGTTGAGGACGATGCCCGTGCCCGGGACGGTGATCCGGGCGCCGAAGGTGAAGGCGAGCGAGTGGATGAGGCTGACCGCGCGCCCCTCCGCGTCCACGGCGACCATGGAGGTCGTGTCGCCGCCCGCGGGGACCGGCGACGGGAGGCCGGCCGGGAGGTCGCCCGCGTCGAGGCGGGCGCGGGCGGCCTCCAGCGCGGGCGGCGCGAGCAGTCCGCGCCAGTGGTCGCTGCCGTCGCCGCACCCCGCGAACCGGTCGGCGAACGCGATGCGGGCGGCCGAGGCCATCCGGTGGACCGCCTCGGCCGACAGCCACGGAAGGCCGGACAGGACGCCGTCGCAGAGGCCCGCCTGCTGCGCCACCATCCAGCCGGGCGTGGGCGGCGGGGTCAGGTGGATCGTCGTCCCCCGGTACTCGCAGGTCAGCGCCGCCTCGGGGACGGAGCGGCCGCCCGCCATCCATTCGTAGCCGGAGAACGGCGCCCCGGCGTCGACCAGGGCGTCCACGGAGCGTTCGGCGAGGGCGCCCGAGTACAGGTCGGCGGGGTCGTCCGCCAGCCTGCGGAGGGTGGCGCCGAGGTCGCGCTGGACGATCGGCGCGCCGGCGGCGGGCACGCGGCCGCCGGGAAGGAAGACCTCGGCCGTGCCGGGGTCGCGGGCCAGCGCGTCGCGGCGCTCGACGATGTCGGCGCGGGTCTTGCGGGTGCAGGGCAGGCCGTCCTCGGCGGCGGCGATCGCGGGTGCCCACAGCTCGGGCAGCCCGCGGGAGGCCGAGTCGGCGTGCAGGGCGGCGAGCGCGGCGACCGCGCCGGGGGTCGCGACGGCGAGGGCGCCCTCCAGCGGGACGGCGGCGAGGCCGCGGTCGCGGTAGAAGGCGGGCTCGCCGCCGTCCGGGCCGAAGCCGCTGCCGCCGAACGCGGCGACGGAGCCGTCCGGGCGGCGCAGCAGGGCGAAGGCGTCGCCTCCGACCCCGCACTGGCCGGGCAGTGCGAGCCAGGACAGGGCGGCCATCGCGAGCGCGGCGTCCACCGCGTTCCCGCCGCCCGCGAGGATCCGCGCGCCGAGCAGGCTCACCGCCGGATGGCTGGAGGCGACCATGCCGCCGGACGCGACGGACGGGCCGCGGTCCGGGAGGCCGAAGGGGCTGCGCTCTGACATGCCGCCAGTGTCGGCGGCCCCCGATCAGCGCCGATACGGACCGATCGCCGAAGATCCGGCACCTTCCTTGGGCACCGTGCACACCGGCCCCGGGCACCGCTGCTTCGCTCGCCGGACGCCCGACATGGTGCACAAAATGACCAAGCGCGTAGTGTGCACGTTCCTCATTGTTCACCTCGGACCGATCGAGCAGATTCTCTGCAATCGTTGCGCCCGTCGGCCTCGCAGAGGGCGCGTACAGGGAGGGGGCGTCCTTTGGAAGCCGCTCACTGGATCTATCTGTCCGGAATCGTCGTCATCATCGCCGTGATGATCGCCCGTAAGAACGTCGTCATCCCCGCGGTGACCGCGACGTTCCTCACCGCCTGGGTGTTCACCGGCAGCCTCGTCACGGGACTGGAGTCGATCTTCAACGCCAGCCTCACCGCGGCGTCCGAGCTGTTCAGCATCTTCCTCATCATCGCGCTGGTCACCGCGCTGCTCGGGTCGCTGCGCGCGCTCGGCGCCGACCGCCGCATGGTGGAGCCGTTCCGCGTCGTCATGCGGTCCGGCCACTCCGCCTTCTGGGTGCTCGCCGCCGTCACCTACGTGATCAGCCTGTTCTTCTGGCCGACCCCGGCGGTGCCGCTGATGGGCGCCATCCTGCTGCCCGCCGCGATCGCCGCGGGGCTCCCGCCGGAGTCGACGAACTGCCACTGCTGCTGGTTCTGATCGTTTCTCGTCCACTG
>NZ_JBEZJP010000218.1:0-12960 GCF_040653175.1 Actinomadura sp. NPDC048032 | reverse complement strand
CGTCCTTCGGCGAGGGGCCGGTGGACGAGGAGACGGCGCGCAAGCTCGTCAAGCCTGCTGGACGTGCCGTCAGGGCGTCCCGGACGGTTCCGCACGATCCTGCACGCCCTCCTCTCGCTGCCGCTCGGCGTCCTGTCGTTCCTGGCGGCCACGTACGGGTGGGGGATCGTCGTGCTCAACCTGTTCTACCCGGCCCGCTGGCTCATCGGGATGGGCGGTTCGCTGAAGGACGCCTGGGGCGGCCCGACGCTGGCCGGTGCCTGGGCCGTCCACGCGACGGGCGGGCTGGTGATGCTGCTGCTGATGCCCGCCCTGATGAAGGGCATCACGACGTTGCAGGCCCGCCTGATGGTCCGCGTCCTCGGTAGGGCGGACGGGACAATGGTGCGATGACACAGGTGCTGAGGGCCCCGGCCGTCCACCGGGCCTGGTCGGAGGCGCTCTACCTGCTCGCCGGCGCCCCGATCGCCCTGGCCGGGGTGTACTACGCGGTGTTCTCGGGCGCGTTCGGCATCGTCATGTCGGTCACGCGGCTGGGCGCGGCCGCGACGGCGGCGGTGCTGCGCGGCGCCTGCCGGTTCGGGGAGCTGCACCGCCGGCTCGCGGCAGTCCTGCTGGACGAGCGGGTTCCGGCGCCGGGCCAGCCGCGGTCGCGGGCCGGGCTGCGGGCCTGGGTGCGGGACGCCCACGACGCCACGGGGTACCGCGCGTTCCTGCATCTGCTCGTCCGGTTCCCGATGGCCGTCCTCGGCGTCGTCGTGGTGCTCGTGACCTGGGTGTACGGATTCCTCCTGCTGACGTATCCGATCCAGCTCCCCCTGCATCTGAACGAGATCACCACCCGCGACTCGGACGGCGGGATCCGGCACGGCCTGGTCGTCGGCGGGTTCTACTTCGACACCTGGCAGCGCAGTCTGCTCGTGGCTCTGGCCGGCGCCGTCCTGCTGGCGTTGGCGCCGCGGGCCGTGCGGCTGGCCGTGCGTCTCGACCTGGCGGTGCTGCGGTCGCTGCTCGGTCCGCGGCCGGACGACGCGCGCATCCGCGACCTGGAGCTGAGCCGGTCGTACGCGGTCGAGGACGCGGCGGCGACGCTCCGCCGGATCGAGCGGGACCTGCACGACGGCGCCCAGGTGCGGCTCGTCTCGCTGACCATGACCCTGACCGCGCTGCAGGAGACCCTCCCGGCCGACACCCCCGAGCCCGCCCGCGAGCTGGTCGCCGCCGCGCGCACCGGCGCGCGGGAGGCGATCGCCGAGCTGCGCGAACTGGTCCGCGGCATCCATCCGCCCGTCCTGGACCAGGGGCTGGACGCGGCGCTGGCGACGCTCGCCGCCCGCAGCCCCGTCCCGGCGGAGCTGGAGACGGACCTGCCGGTCCGGCCGTCCGCGGCGATTGAGTCGATCGCCTACTTCTGCACCGCCGAGCTGCTGGCCAACGCGGGACGGCACGCGGCCGCCCGCCGGGTCGCCGTGTCCGCCGTCCAGCCGGGGGACGGCACGCTGCGGCTGTCGGTCACCGACGACGGGAAGGGCGGCGCGCGGGCGCGTCCCGGCGGCGGGCTCGCGGGGCTGGCCGAGCGGGTGCGTACGGTGGACGGCGAGCTGTCCGTGCTGAGCCCGCCGGGAGGACCGACCACCGTGACCGTCACGCTCCCCCTCACCACCTCATGACGGGTCTGCGCGTGGTGATCGCCGAGGACGCGGCGATCCTGCGGGACGGCCTCGCCCACCTGCTCGGGCTGCGCGGCCACTCGGTGGTCGCGGCGGTCGGCGACGCGCCGGCGCTGCACGCGGCCGTGGCCGAGCACGGGCCGGACGTCGCCGTGGTCGACATCCGGATGCCTCCGACGCACACCGACGAGGGGCTGCACGCCGCGATCGAGCTGCGCCGCGTCCGTCCCGGGCTCGGCATCCTGCTGTTCTCGCAGTACGTGGAGACGCGGTACGCGGCCGAGCTGCTGGCGGGCTCGCCCGCGGGCGTCGGCTACCTGTTGAAGGAGCGGGTGTCCGACCTCGACGACTTCGTGGACGCGCTGAACCGCGTCGCCGCCGGGGGCACCGCACTCGACCCGGAGGTCGTGGCGCACCTGCTCGGCGCCGCCCGGCGCGACGACGGGCTCGCGTCCCTCACCCCGCGCGAGCGGGAGGTCCTCGGCCTGATGGCGGAGGGCCGGACGAACGCGGCGATCGCCGCGTCCCTCGTGGTCACCGAGCGGGCCGTGGAGAAGCACATCGCGAACATCTTCACCAAGCTCGGTCTCGCGCCCACGGGCACCGACCACCGCCGTGTCCTGGCCGTCCTGCGCTATCTGGGAGCGTCCTGATCATCCGTTGAGGGGCGTCCTGCGGCCAGGGCGGGCCCGGCTTTTCGCCGAGCCCGCCATGTCGGGTCCGCTTCCGTGTGTCAGCGCTGGAGTGTCAGCAGACCCGGCCGGTAGGGCAGGAGACCGTAGTCGCCGCCGGAGCTGGGGCTGCGCCCCTGGTAGAGCAACTGCAGGTTGCAGGGGTCGACGGTGAAGGTCTGGTCGGCGCCGGCGCGGATCAGTTCGCCGTGGCTGATGTCGTTGGTCCACGTGGCGCCGCTGTTGGCCTTGCCGGCGAAGGGGTTGCTCTCGGTCGCGGCCTGCGGGGTCCACGAACCGTTCAGGCTGGTGGCCGTGAACGAGCGGAAGTAGCGCCCCTGCGAGCCGATCGCCTCGACGAGCATCAGGTACCGGCTCTGGCCCTGGAGCTTGTAGACCTGGACGGCCTCGAACAGGTTGTTGGTCGAATCGCTCATGACCACTGTCGAGGTCGTGCCGAAACTGCCCGGGAAGTTCCCGATCGGCATACTGGCCCGGTAGATCTTGCCGTTGTCACCGGCGAAGAAAAGGTACATGTTCGTGCCGTCGCCGATAAGCGTCTGATCGATCGGGCCCGTTCCGGAGCCGCTGATGCTTCCGGAGAAGAGCACCTGCTGCGATGACCACCCATTCGGGTTGGTGGGGTCGCTCGACGTCCGGTAGGAGAAGGCGGTCCCGCCCCACTGGTAGGCGAGCACCCAGACGTTCTTCGGCGCGAAGTAGAAGAGCGTGGGCGCGACGGTGGAATTCGACATCGTATTCTGACTGGCCGAGGCCATCTCCGACCAGTTGGTGAAGGGGCTGAAGTTCATCGAACCCCACCTCGTCCCCGTGTCGTGCGTCGTCGCATAGACGAGATGCCGGCCGTTGTAGGGGGCGACGGTGAAGTCCTTGAGCGAGACCCACCCCGACTTGGGCTGCGCCAGCGGGCCGGTCGACGTCCAGCGGTAGGCCGACGGGAGATCGCACGCGGGAGTGGAGCCGCCGCCGACCGGGACGAGCTGCCACTGCTGGTTGTCGCCGCCCCAGTCGTCGTACTGGACGATGTTCGCGTTGTCGGCGGTGGAGCCGCCTTGCACTTCGAGGGCCTTGCCGCTGTGGCGCGACACGAACCTCACGTAGCCGCCAGGGCTGTCGGCCAGCCGCCACTGCTGGTTGGCGCCGTTCAGGTCGGACCATTGGACGATCGAGCCGCCGTTGGCGGTGGAGAAGTTGTAGACGTCCAGCACCTTGCCGGAGTGGCGGGACCGGATGCGGTAGTAGCCGTCGCCGGAGTCGACGAACTGCCACTGCTGCTGGTTCTGATCGTTTCTCGTCCACTGGGTGATGCGGGCGCCGTCGCCGGTCGCCAGGTTGTAGACGTCCAGAGCCTTGCCGCTGTTGCGGTTGACCAGGACGTACCACGTGTTCACATCCACTGTCGCGGCCTGGGCGGGCTGTGGGTTCGTCACGCACATGAGCACCGAAAGCAGGAGCGATGCCAGCACCGCGCCGGTCCTCACCATGACCTTCTTCCTTTCGTTGGGCGTGGATGTTAGCGCTAACAATTTCTGTCGGACGGGACCTTCTCTCCATCGGCGGCCGGGGGGTGGCGGTGGCCGGAGTAAATAACAGGCAGAAAGGCATCGTCAAGAGCCCGGGAACTTCGAAAAGTTTCGAGCGCCGGCCAGCAGAAAGATCACGCATACGGCGCCATGAAAGATATGGAAACTATTGACGGAATCTGCGGGGGCTCACACACTGAGTCCGCGACGCCCTGGTGGTGTGTGCGTTCCTGTGAAGGAGCGCGGCGTCTTTTACACGGCTGTGTTCCGTGCTCCCACCCCTCGTTCATTCATGGAGGAACAGACGTGCGTACGAACGCCATGCTCAGGCCCGGGATCCGTAAGCGGGCCCTTCTCGCGGGCACCCTCGGGGTGCTCGCCGCCGCTCTGGTGGCGCCGCCCCCGGCCACCGCCGCCGAGAGCACGCTGGGTGCCGCGGCGGCGCAGAGCGGCCGCTACTTCGGCACCGCCATCGCCTCGGGCAGGCTCAACGACTCGGCGTACACCACGATCGCATCCCGCGAGTTCAACATGGTGACCGCCGAGAACGAGATGAAGATCGACGCCACCGAGCCCCAGCGGGGCCAGTTCAACTTCAGCTCCGGCGACCGCGTCTACAACTGGGCCGTCCAGAACGGCAAGCGGGTACGCGGCCACACCCTGGCCTGGCACTCCCAGCAGCCCGGCTGGATGCAGAGCCTCAGCGGCGGCACGCTGCGCCAGGCGATGATCGACCACATCAACGGGGTCATGGCCCACTACAAGGGCAAGATCGCCCAGTGGGACGTCGTGAACGAGGCCTTCTCCGACGACGGCTCGGGAGGCCGCCGCGACTCCAACCTGCAGCGCACCGGCAACGACTGGATCGAGGTCGCCTTCCGCACCGCGCGCGCCGCCGACCCGGCCGCCAAGCTCTGCTACAACGACTACAACATCGAGAACTGGTCCTGGGCCAAGACCCAGGGCGTGTACGCCATGGTCCGCGACTTCAAGCAGCGCGGCGTGCCCATCGACTGCGTCGGCTTCCAGTCCCACTTCAACAGCGGCAGCCCCTACAACAGCAACTTCCGCACCACCCTGCAGAACTTCGCCGCCCTCGGCGTCGACGTGGCCATCACCGAACTGGACATCCAGGGCGCCTCGGCCACGACCTACGCCAACGTGACGAACGACTGCCTGGCCGTCTCGCGCTGCCTCGGCATCACCGTCTGGGGCGTGCGCGACACCGACTCGTGGCGCTCGGAGCAGACCCCGCTGCTGTTCGACGGCAACGGCAACAAGAAGGCCGCCTACACCTCGGTCCTCAACGCCCTCAACGGCACCTCGTCTCCCCCCACCGGCTCCGGCAAGACGATCAAGGGCGTCGGTTCGGGCCGCTGCCTGGACGTGCCCAACGCGAGCACCACCGACGGCACCCAGCTCCAGCTGTGGGACTGCCACAGCGGAACCAACCAGCAGTGGACCTCCACCGACGCGGGCGAGCTCAGGGTCTACGGCGACAAGTGCCTCGACGCCGCCGGGACCGGCAACGGCGCCAAGGTCCAGATCTACAGCTGCTGGGGCGGCGACAACCAGAAGTGGCGCCTCAACTCCGACGGATCGATCGTCGGCGTCCAGTCCGGCCTCTGCCTGGACGCCGCCGGCAGCGCCAACGGCGCCCCGATCCAGCTCTACTCCTGCTGGAACGGCAGCAACCAGCTCTGGAGCCGCGCCTGACCTACCGCGCGACGGAGTGGAGCCGGGAGTGTCCTGGCTCCACTCCGTCGCCTTTCTGCGGCTACCCCGCTTCGGGGACGCTGTGCTGGGCGCGCGCGATGGGCATGTACGTCGGGGACGCGTCAGTGGTCAGGAACGCCAGGACCATGGCGCGCACCGCTTCGGCGTGCTCCATCAGCAGCAGGTGGCTGGCGTTGGGCAGCACGGCCAGCTCGGCGGTGGGCAGCGCGCGGTAGAGCCCCACGGTGTGGTCGAGCGTGACCAGATCGTCGTCGCCGGACAGGACGAGGGTCCTGGCCGTCACCGCGCGCAGCTCGGCCGGGTCGAGCCGCGGCTCGGTCGCGGCCGCGTGCGCGATCTTGCCGAGGACGACCGGGAAGTGGTCGCGGCCGTCGGGCGACACCTCGGCGTAGGCGTCGACGAGCGCGGCGGGCATCTCGCCGTCCGCCGACGGCTTGAAGATCAGTCCGTCCAGGTCGCAGGCGGTGCTGATGAGGACGAGGCGCTCGACCAGGTCAGGACGGCGCATCGCCACCCACAGCGCCACCGTCCCGCCGGCGCTGTAGCCCACCAGCCGGGCCGGGCCGCCCACCACCCGCTCCAGGAACGCGATCGTGTCCCGGGCCATGAGCTCCATGGTGATCGGACCGGGGGCGTCGGGCGTGCGGCCGTGGCCGCGGCGGTCGGGCAGGTAGATCTCGAACGTGTCGGCGAGCCCGTCGAGGTTGCCGGTGAAGCAGCGGCCGTCGGTCAGCCCGCCGTGCAGGAGCACCACGGGGTCGCCCTTGCCGCGCTGGTCATGCCACATGGGAACGATGTCGGTCATGCACTACATACGGGACGGCGCCTCAGGAGTCATCGGCAATCCGAACAACGCGAACAGGGACGGATCCAGGTAGGTCGTCGTGTTGACGATCAGTCCGTCGCGGACGTCGATGACGGACAGGCCGAACGCCTTCCCGTCCCGGTACTGCGCGAAGGCCGGCGACCCGTTGGCCGCCGTGCGGACCAGCCGGTCATCGGCGCAGGCGCCGGCCGCACCCGCCAGAGCGGCCCGGATCGCCTCCCGGCCCCTGAGCCACCAGGCGAACGGCGGCATCGACATGGTGGCGTCCCGGTGGAGCAGCGACACCAGGCCGTCGACGTCGTAGGAGGTGAACGCCTTGACGTACCGTCCGAGCAGGTCCTCGTCGACCTCGCCGCTCCCGCCCGGCGTGCGACGTGCGGACATGGCCGCACGTGCTCGTTGCAGGGCACTGTTGACCGCGGCGGGGCTGCTGTCGAGCAGCCCGGCCACCTCCTCCGCCGTCCAGCAGAGCACCTCACGCAGGATGAGGACGGCCCGCTGGCGCGGCGGCAGAACTTGCAGGGCGGCGACGAACGCCAGCCGGATCGTCTCGCGCCCCTCGGCCAGTTCGGCCGGATCGCCGTCAACGGGCAGCGCGAGCCGGTCGGGGATCGGCTGCACGAAGGCGGCGGCTCCCAGCGGCGCGCCGAGAGAGGCGCCGGCGGGTGAGGACGGGCCGAGATCCATCGCGAGCGCGCGCCGCTGGACGCTGCGGGTCATGTCGAGGCAGACGTTGGTGGCGATCCTGTGCAGCCAGGTGCGCAGACCGGCTCTGCTCTCATCGAAGCGATCGGCGTTCTTCCAGGCGCGGAAGAAGGTCTCCTGGACGGCGTCCTCGGCCTCGGCCGCGCAGGCGAGCATGCGGTAGCAGAAGCCGGTCAGGTCGACCCGGTGCGCTTCCAACCGCTCCTCGAAGGCCACGTGCCCACCATATTCAGGGCCTTGGCCCGCGCTGCCTCACATCCGGGATCTCAGCACGTCGACCTCGCAGCCCGGCGCGAAGGGGTCGAAGCCGTGCTCGCTCAGCCAGCGGACGATCAGCAGGCTTCGCAGCGACCACCACGCGCGGATCACGTCGAGGTCGACGTCGACGCCATAGCCGGCGACGACGTCGTCGAGGTGCTCCTCGTGTCCGAGCGTGAAGGTGGCGAGGTCGTACAGGGCATCGCCCCGGCCCGCCTCGGACCAGTCGATAATGCCCGTGACCTCGTCGCCGTCGACGAAGACGTGCGCGATCTGAAGGTCGCCGTGCGTGAACGCCGGAGTCCACGGCCGGAGCGCGGCCTCGGCGACCCGGCGGTTGCGGCTGACGAGGTCGGCGGGCAGGAGGCCGCCGGTCACGAGCAGCTCGCACTCGGCGTCGAGCTCCGCCTCCAGCGCGGCGATGCTCCGGCCCGCCTGGCCCGGCCAGGACGGCGGCGGCGCGTCGTGCAGCGTCCGGATGGCGGCGCCCGCCGCGGCCCACGCCGACGGCGACCCGGTCGCCGGCCCGCCGAGGCGTCCGAGCGTCGTCCCCGGGAGTGCGGCGATCGCGAGCACGGGCGGCTTGCGCCAGAGGACCTCCGGGGTCGGGACCGGCGCGAGGGACATCGCCTCAAGCTCGACGTCGATGCGCGTCTGGTCGGCGTCCATCTTCAGGAACACGTCGCCGACGCGCAGAGTCGCACGCTCGGAATGGGCGACGACGACCTCGACCTCATCCATGGGCGACCACTATCCCGGGGATGGTCGCCGGCGTCGCCGGGTTTTTCGCCTGCGATCACGCGGCTGACCGCGTCCCCCTACCCAGCGGCCTTCCTCAGGCGACGACCGCGAGGAGGGCTGTGACGGCCTTGGTGAGCTCCGCGTCGCCGCTCATCGTCGATCGCTGACGGGCCTGCTCCACGGTGATGCCTCGGGTCGCCAGGCGCCAGAAGGTGTCCTGGTCCATCGCGACGCGTGCGGTCGGCTCTCCCTGGGGCCGGGTCAGCTGCCATCGTCCGTCCTGCCGGACCGCGCCCCACCGGCCGCCCGCCGGGCCGAGCACTTCCAGGTGAGCGGTGTGGCCTTCGGGGCGGTCGTGCATCCGCAAGGCGTGCGGCAGGCCGCGCGCGAAGATGTCCAGCACCGGGGCCATGAGATCGGGTTCTTCGGCGCCCGGGACGGAGACGGCGTCGCGCACCTGCTGCTGGTGGACCCAGAACTCGGTGAAGTCGCGTCCGATGTCCAGCCAGGCGGGACTGTCGATGTCGGTGGCGGCCCAGGAGACGTTCAGGTCGGCGGCTGCCTGGAGGTCCTGTGCAGCCCACACAGCGTCGAGACGTGGGCCCAGGTGATCCAGCAGTTCGATCAGCAGCCGGGGACTGAGCTGGCGGGACGCCCGGACGAACTCATCGTTGGTGCGGGCCAGGTACGAAGGAAGCGTCTCGTCATTGGCGAACACCGCGCCGCCGTACCCGTCGCGGCTGCCCGACAGGCGCCGCATGTAGTCGTTGAGCACGTGAGCGACGACGTCGTGCACGTCCCAGCCGGGGCAGACCGTGGGGGCGGCCCAGTCGGCGGGGCTCAGGGTGCGGAGCAGGTCGAGCAGGGCCTGCCGCTCGCGCGGGAACAGCGGACGAACGTCGACGATGGGACCAAAGATCATGATCACCTGACCCTACCGACTGCCGTCCCGTCCTCCACAGGTTTTTCCGCCGGCCGGGCGTTCGAACGATGTGGCGGGCATTCATGCAGCGTGCCGCGGATGAACCGGCCTGTGGCGGATTCGGCCGGGTGCATCCGCGCCGACCGCGACTAGTGTTGCCGACTGATGGGTGATGACGCGACGGACGACCGGCCGCCGTCGCCCTTTGCCGGAAACGGCCAACGGCGCACAATGGTCCCCGGACACACGAGAGGATCGGACAATGGCTCGACGGTGACGGGACGACCCGATGGCGCGGGCGCGGTAGGCGCTGCCGCCGCCCGGCACGGTCGCCGAGGACGCGGGCGAACACGTCATCACGAGCACCCGATCGCGGCCCGAGACCCCGCCTGGCGGCCGCGCGGCAAGGCTCTGTCGAGCGCCGAAGGACAACGCGGACCCGGTTGCGCGGTGGGACCCATGGCCGCGTGAGATGGTAGCGATCACAGGAGCCGGGCAGGGAGCAGAGACGACATGATGCAAGGCGTGACGGCGGCCGTGGTACTGGCCGCGAAAGACCCGAACACCCAGCAGCTGGCCGACTGGCTGCGCAATATCTTCGGGCCGCTGTTCCTGGTCATCATCGGGATCGTGGCCCTGTTCTTCCTGTTCACCCGGGAGATCACGCGGTTCATTCAGTTCATCGTGCTCAGCATCGTGATCGCGGTCGTCTTCTACTACCCCGGGATCATCACGTCGGTGGCCGACGGAATCGTGCGAGCGCTCGGCGTCAAGGAGTCCGGCTAGGCCCGCGCGTCCACCGCGCTCGGCGCCGACCGCCGGGGCGGGACCACTCAGCCGGTCACCGGTTGGGAGTCCTGGTCTCGGTGGACCGCGGGCGAGGTGCCTGGGGTGGCTTCGGTGGTGAGGAAGCCGCCGGACTGGTGGTGCCAGAGGCGGGCATAGGGACCCTCGGACTGGAGGAGTTCCCGGTGGGATCCCTCTTCGAGGACGCGGCCGCGGTCGAGGACGACCAGACGGTCCATGCGGACGACCGTGCTCAGACGGTGCGCGACGACCAGGGCGGTGCGGTCGCGCATCAGGCGCCACAGGGCTTCCTGGATGAGGAGTTCGCTTTCAGAGTCCAGCGCGCTGGTCGCCTCGTCCAGGAGCAGGATCGGGGTGTCTCGCAGGATGGCGCGGGCGAGGGCGAGGCGCTGCCGCTGGCCGCCGGAGAGCTTGACGCCTCGCTCGCCGACCAGCGTGTCGAAGCCGTCCGGCAGGTTCTCGACGAACTCGGTGACGTGGGCCGCCCGCGCGGCCCGCAGGATCTCGGCCTCGGTGGCGCCGGGCCGGGCGAAGGCGATGTTGTCGCGCACCGACCGGTGGAACATCGCGGGCTCCTGGGGAACGTACGCGATCATGTTGCGCAGGTCGCTCTGGCGCAGCCGCGCGATGTCCTGGCCGCCGATGAGGATGCGGCCGCCGTCGACGTCCATGAGACGCAGCAGCAGCCGGGAGAGGGTGGTCTTGCCGCCGCCCGACCGCCCCACCAGGCCGATCTTGGCGCCGCTGGGGATCTCCAGCTCCAGGCCCTCGAACAGGGGCGGCCCGTCGCCGTGGGCGAAGCGCACCCGCTCGAAGCGGACCGAGGCGTCGACCGGACGCAGCGGCTGCGGGTCGGGCGGGTCCACGACGGTCGGCGGCGTCAGGAGCAGCTCGGTGAACTGGGCGCTCTCGGTGAGCGTGCTCTCCATCCGCCGGTAGATCTGGTTGAACTCGAACATGATCCGCGTCGCGTTGGTGTAGTAGGAGAACGTCACCACGATGGCCTCGACCCCGAGCCCGCCGCGAAGCGCCACCGCGACGAGCAGCCCCAGGGCGCTGGTCAGGATCGACATCGGAGCGACGATCGTGTCGACCCGCAGGTTGGCGTAGTCCCAGGAGCGCAGTGCCAGGCGGTTCTGCTCGGCGACCCGGCCGCGGAGCTCGGCGGCCTCCCGCTCCTCGGCGGCGAACGCGCGGACCGTCTCCATGTTGGTCAGCACGTCGGCGATGTGGCCGGACACCCTCACCTTCGCCGCCTCGCGCCTGTCCACGAGCGCCTGCCTGCGGCGGATGAACGGGATGACGAGGAAGCCGGTGAAGACGATCAGGCCCAGGAGGACGACGACCAGCAGCGGGTGGTACCGCCACAGGATCACCGAGGCGAAGGACAACGGGATCACGTTGGCCACGACCGCGAAAGTGAGGGTGTCGGCGAAATTTTCGAAGCCGCCGCAGAAGCTCAGTATCCGTTTGGTCAGCGAACCGGCGAAGTTGTCATGGAAGAACGCGGCGTCTTTCGCGAGCAAGTCGTCCATGCCGGTGTTGGCGAGCCATTCGATGCCCCGGCTGTTCGTCCGGTTGAGGAAGTGCAGGCCCACTCTCCACAGCGCCTCGCCCGCGAACATCAGTCCGGCGAATCCGAGGACGTAGGGCAGGAGGGCGGCGAGATCGCTTTCCCCGCCTTCGGCCAGGTGCCCCACCAGGGCGGCGACCATCAGCGGAGTCAGGTAGAACAGGCACGTATTGCCCAGCGCCGGCAAAGTCAGCGCCGGAAGCGAGATGCGCCACTGGCGGCGCAGCACATCGCAGTAAAAGCGCAGGGCCAGCAGAACCGCGCGTTGCCGGACCGACGTGCCGCCTCTGGACCTGCCTCGTAGCACTGCCACCCCGCCCTCCACGCCGCCGCCCATCCATGCTGCCTCAGACGGCCGGGGCAAAGCGAACGCATTTTTCCATCACTCAAAACGATCACCAGATTTCAGAAAAAGCGGCGTCCGCGGGGGAACACCGATGACGTTTCATAAGGACGGCGTCCACTGACGCGGCCCCGTCCCCGTGGCGGCGCGACCGATCCGGGGGCCTGTCCCCCGTGCGAGCTACCCGCAGATGTCCACCGCACGGTGAAGATCCGGCGGGGGGCGAATCCTTAGCGTTTCGGGCGACGCCGCGGCGCCATGGCCGCGGAACCCCCTGAAGGAGTCAGCATGCGACTGCTGAAGCAGCTCGTCGTCGTCGTGGTGGTCGCCGCCGCCGGCGGCGCGGGCGTCAACGGCGTGGTGTGGAACCCGGCCCTCACGCTCGTCCTCGGCGCCGCGGCGGCGCTGGTCAGCCTGTACACGTACCGCTGGGTGGTGCGGCGGACCGAGCGCCGCGAGCCTGCGGAGCTGGCGCTGAAGGGCGCCGCGGGCGGCCTCACCCGCGGGATGCTGATCGGTTTCGCGATGTTCGGCGCCGTCATCGTGAACATCGCGTTCCTCGGCCACTACCGGATCGACGGGTTCGGCTCCGCGTCCGGCCCGGTCGCCCTTCTCGGCTTCATGGCCGCCGCGGCGGTGTCCGAGGAGGTGATGTTCCGCGGCGTCCTGTTCCGGATCATCGAGGAGCGCACCGGCACCTGGGCGGCGCTGGCGCTGACCGGCCTGGCGTTCGGCCTGATGCACCTGCCCAACCCGAACGCCGACCTGTGGAGCGCGCTCGCCATCGCCATCGAGGCCGGCGGCATGCTCGCCGCCGCCTACGTGGCCACCCGCACCCTCTGGGTGCCGATCGGCCTGCACTTCGCCTGGAACTTCGCCGGCGCCGGGATCTTCGGCACCGACGTCTCCGGCAAGGACGCCCCGGACGGCCTGCTCGACGGCGCGACCTCGGGCCCGACCCTCCTCAGCGGCGGCGAGTTCGGCCCGGAGGCGAGCCTGTACGCGGTCGGCGCGGGGGCGGCCCTGACGATCGTGTTCCTGTGGCTGGCACGCCGGCGCGGCACCATCGTCCGCCGGAACCGGGCCTCCCGGACCCCCGCCGCCGCTACGCTCGCCCAGTGATCGACATCCGGCGGGGCCGGGAGGCGTGGCGACGGCTGGAC
>NZ_JBEZJP010000217.1:0-13053 GCF_040653175.1 Actinomadura sp. NPDC048032 | reverse complement strand
GCCGGGGGGCCCCGCTGCCCCCCGCCGGGCGGGCCCCGGCGCCGGCCCGGGGCGGCGCCGCCGACGGCCGGGTCTATGATCAGGACCTCCAGGTCCTGGTGAACGGGCTGTGGGCGGCGGGCGCGCGGGCCATCGGCGTCAACGGCCGGCGGCTCACCCCGACCACCGCGATCCGCGCCGCCGGTGAGGCGATCCTGGTCGACTACCGGCCGCTCGGCGCGCCCTACGAGGTCACGGCGGTCGGCGACCCCGGGCGGCTGCGGGCCGCCTTCGCCGGCTCGCCCGCGGACCGGCGGCTCGCGGCGCTGCGCGACCGGTTCGGGATCAGGTACGGCACGCGCCGCTCGGACGAGGTGCGGCTGCCCGCCGCGGGGGCGGTCCGGCTGCGGTACGCCGTCCCCGGCGAGGGGGGCGGCCGGTGAGCGGGGGAGGGGTGACCCGGGGATGATCGCGCTGATCGGGCTCGTGGCCGGCGTCACGCTGGGCCTGCTGATCCAGCCGGACGTCCCGCTCTGGCTCCAGCCCTACCTGCCGATCGCGATCGTGGCGGCGCTCGACGCCATGTTCGGCGGGGTCCGGGCCCGGCTGGAGGGCATCTTCGACGAGAAGGTCTTCACGGTCTCCTTCGTCAGCAACACCGTCATCGCCGCGCTGATCGTCTTCCTCGGGGACAAGCTCGGCGTCGGCTCGCAGCTGTCCACCGGCGTCGTGGTCGTCCTCGGCATCCGGATCTTCTCCAACGCGGCGGCCATCCGGCGGAAGCTGTTCGGCGCATGACCGGCGGCGAGGCCACGCGGAAGGCGCCACCGGAGGACGGGCGGGCCGCGGAGAACGAGGGGCCTCCCGAGGACGGACGGGTTCCGCCCGCGCCCGGAGGCCTGCGCGCCCTCGCCGATCTGCTGCGCCCCCGCGTCAGCCCCGGGCAGCTCGTCGGCGGGCTCCTGTGCCTCGTGCTGGGGTTCGCCGTCGCCGCGCAGGTGCGCTCGACCGAGCGCGACACCACTTTCGCCACCGCGCGGCAGGACGAGCTCGTCGGCATCCTCGCGGATCTGGGCCAGCGCTCCGAACGGCTGAGGGGCGACCTGCGGGACCTGGAGGAGACGAAGGCCCGCCTGGAGCGCGACGAGGGCGGAACGGCTCTGGAGGAGGCGCGCGAGCGGGCGACCACCTACGGCCTGCTGGCGGGCACGCTCCCCGCCGAGGGCCCCGGCATCGAACTGCGCATCGACGACCCCCGGCACGGCGTGAAGGCCCTGAACCTGCTGGACGCCCTGGAGGAGCTCCGCGACGCGGGCGCCGAGGTCATCCAGGTCGGCGACGTCCGCGTCGGCGTCGACACCCACTTCCTGGACGTCCGCGACGGCGTCCGCGCGGACGGCAGGCTCCTCACCGCCCCCTACCGGTTCCTGGCCATCGGCGACCCGCACACGATGACGACCGCGCTCAACATCCCGGGAGGCCTCGTCCGCACGCTGGAGGGCGCTGGCGCCCGCGTCCTGATCACCCGGCGCGCGAAGGTGGCCGTCGGCGCGGTACGGTCTCCCTAGAGGGGACGGGGGGACGGTAAACCGGGCACCGTGCCGGGACGTCGTGATCGCGGCGGTCCGCGCGGCGGCATGGACCTGCGATCATCGTCGAATGTAGTTTGGTGCAGCCGGTTCACCGTTCCGGTTGACCCCTCGGGTGATAGCCGCGTAAGTTGCGGCGACCGTCGCGTGAGCGGGCGGTGAAGCTGGACCGTTGCCGGGGCGGATCCCCGGCGTGGGTTGGGTGAAGGATGCGCGTGGCGCAGGCGGTCCCCGCTACGGCGGGCGGTCCGCGGGCGGCACGCCGATGGTAGGAGGCCGAGCCGATCGATGCCGAGCGTCTACTGCACGCAGTGCGGTCACGCCAACCCGGATGATGCCCGCTTCTGCTCGAACTGCGGCACTCCGCTGAGGAGTTCGGCGCCGCCGCCTCCCCGGGAGTCGCCGGGCGAGTCCACGTCCACGATCTCCATCGGGGGATTCGAGGCGCTGGACACCGACGCCGGCGCCGAGGAGCCGGTCGGGCCCGACCAGATGGCGATGGAGGCGCTCCCCCCGGGCACCGCGCTGCTCGTCGTCAAGCGCGGGCCCAACGCCGGCAGCCGCTTCCTGCTCGACAAGGACCGCACGTCCGCCGGGCGGCACCCCGAGAGCGACATCTTCCTGGACGACGTCACCGTCTCCCGCCGGCACGCCGAGTTCGCCCGGCAGGGCGGCGTGTTCTCCGTCCGCGACACCGGCAGCCTCAACGGCACCTACGTCAACCGGCAGCGGATCGACCAGGCCGGGCTGTCGGGCGGCGACGAGGTCCAGATCGGCAAGTTCCGGTTGGTGTTCCTCACCAACCCGGCCCACGGCTGACGGAACGCGGCGAGGTCGCGGCGAACGATGGGAGGGCCCTTGAGCGCGGAGCCGGCCCGGTCCCCGATGACCATCGGGGACGTCCTCGGGCTGCTCAGGACGGAGTTCCCCGACATCACGATCTCCAAGATCCGCTTCCTGGAGTCCGAGGGGCTCGTCGAGCCGGAGCGCAGCCCCTCCGGCTACCGCAAGTTCGGCGAGGCCGACGTCGAGCGCCTGCGCTACGTCCTCACCGCGCAGCGCGACCACTACCTGCCGCTGCGCGTCATCCGGCAGCAGCTGGAGGCACGCGACCGCGGTGAGAGCGTCCCGCCGCCCGGCGCGCGCCGCGCCGGCCCGGCCGAGCCTGAGCGGCGGCGCCCCCGCACGCTCGTGGCCGCCGACACCACCGCGGCGGAGCCCGCCGTGCGGCTCACCCGCCGCCAGCTCCTGGACGGGGCCGGGATCGATGAGGCCCTCCTCGTCCGACTGGAGGAGTACGGCCTCGTCCGCCGGATCGGAGCGCACTACGAGGGCGAGGCGCTCAACATCGCGCGCGTGGCCGCCGCGCTCGAGGACTTCGGCTTCGAGGTGCGGCACCTGCGCGCCGTCAAGGCCGCCGCCGACCGGCAGGTCGGCCTGATCGAGCAGATGGTCGCGCCGCAGCTGCGCCGCCGCAGCCGCGGCGCGCACGAGGAGGCCGCCGAGACCGCGCGCGAGATCGCCGCGCTGTCGGTCCGGCTGCACGCCGCGCTGGTGGGCGCGGGCCTGCGCGAGAGCCTCGACCACTGATCACGCGGCCGGTGGAGGATTTTGCCGTACCCCGCGCGCCGCGAGCTGTCCGAGCCTGGGTGTACGTTGGCTACATGGTTCGGTCAGGAATCGATCCGCTGCACGTGGTGATCGAGACAGCGAGAACCAGCAGGGAGCCGCAGTGAAGCAGATGGAGGTCGTCGGCGTCCGGGTCGAGATGCCCTCCAATCAGCCGATCGTCCTGTTGAAGGAGACGGAGGGCGATCGCTACCTGCCCATCTGGATCGGGGCGGTGGAGGCGACCGCGATCGCCTTCGCTCAGCAGGGGGTGCTGCCCGCCCGGCCCCTCACCCACGACCTTTTCCGCGACGTGCTGGACGCGCTGAGCGTCCAGCTCCGCACGGTCAACATCACCGCGCTGCGCGAGGGGATCTTCTTCGCCGACCTCGTCTTCTCCAACGGCGTCGAGGTGAGCGCGCGCCCGTCCGACTCCATCGCCCTCGCGCTGCGCACGGGCGCCACGATCTTCGCGAGCGAGGACGTCCTGGAGGAGGCCGGCGTCGCCATCCCCGACGAGCAGGAGGACGAGGTCGAGAAGTTCCGCGAGTTCCTCGACACGATCTCCCCTGAGGACTTCGGCCGCGCCGGTTAGGCCTCTCCGCCACCCCGGGGCGAGCGGCCGCTGTGCCGTATGTCACTCTGGAGTGCGAGATCATGCGATCGGGCGAATGGTCGCCCATTGCGCCGGACCTGGCGGTTTTTGCGGGGGAACCATCGGGGTATGGACTGCGTGGGTGACGAAGGTGCGCAGTTTGCCCACGTGAAGCCGGTTCATCCGGGCATGCGACGCGCCGACGATGAACGTTGACCACACCCTGACCGGCACCTACCGTGCTGGTGGAACACCCGTGGTGTTATTCGTCAAACCCCCTTGACGAACCGCTACGGGATGATAGAAGCCGGAGGTCCGCGTGGCGGTGAGCAGCGGCGAGGGCAAGGCGACCCCCGACAGGCGCGTGGCGTCCCGCCGTGCCGGAGAGCAGGGCCTGCTCTTCGACACCCAGGTGTCGGCGCCGCCGGAGGACGTCGGTTACCGCGGCCCGACGGCGTGCGCCGCGGCGGGCATCACCTACCGGCAGCTCGACTACTGGGCCCGCACGAAGCTGGTGGAGCCGAGCGTGCGATCGGCCCAGGGGTCCGGCAGCCAGCGGTTGTACAGCTTCCGCGACGTCCTCGTCCTGAAGGTCGTCAAGCGGCTCCTCGACACCGGCGTCTCGTTGCAGCAGATACGCACGGCCGTCTCCCACCTGCGCGACCGCGGCGTCCAGGACCTCGCCCAGATCACCCTGATGAGCGACGGCGTCAGCGTCTACGAGTGCACCTCGCCCGACGAGGTCGTCGACCTCCTCCAGGGCGGCCAGGGCGTGTTCGGCATCGCGCTCGGACGGGTGTGGCAGGAGGTGGAGGGCAGTCTCGCGGAACTGCCCGCTGAACGCGCCTCCACCGGCGACGAGGACCCCGCCGGGCACCACCACGACGAACTGGCCGACCGGCGGCGCGCCCGCCGCACCGGCTGACCCCTCAGAGCGCCTCCTTGCGCTGCAGGAAGGCGAACGCCCCCCACCCCGGCAGGACCGGCAGCCACAGCGTCAGGAGCCGGTAGAGCAGCACCGCCGACGTGGCCGTCTCCGCCGTCAGCCCCGAGATCGTCAACGCCAGCGTGAGCGCGCCCTCGACGGCGCCGAGCCCGCCCGGCGTCGGCGCCGCCGACCCCACCGCGTTCGCGGTGAGGAACACCAGCACCACCGTCGTCCACGGCAGCGACCCGCCGAACGCCCGGATCGAGGCGTCCAGGCACAGCGTGAACGCCAGCGTCAGCAGCAGGGTGCCGCCCATCCCGGTGGACAGCTTCTTCGGCGACTGCAGCACGTCCACCAGGCGCGGCACCACGCCCGAGAACATGGCCCTCAGCCGTGAGGCGACCACCCGTCGCACCCGCGGCACCGTCAGCGCGAGCCCCGCGAGCAGCCCCAGCCCGAGCACCGCGAGCACGATCGTCCGGGACGGGGCCAGGTCCTGCGTCGCCTTCGCCGTCGAACCGGTCAGGAACCCGAACAGCACCAGCAGCAGGATGTGGGTGACCATCCCCACGAGCTGGGACGCGCCCACGCTCGCGACGGCGAGGGCGGGCCGGACGCCCGAGCGCTGCAGGTAGCGCGTGTTGACGGCGACGCCGCCCACGGCCGCCGGCGCGACCAGCTTCACGAACGACGCCGCCAGCTGCACCAGGACCGTCCGCCCCAGCGGCAGCCGCTCGGGGACGAACCCCATCAGCATGAACGCGGCGGCGACGTAGGTGAGCGCCGCCGCCCCGAGGGCCGCGGCCACCCAGTGCCAGCTCGCCGTGGCCGCCAGGCGGCCGATGTCCAGGCTCGTCACCTGGGGGATGACGATGTACGCCGCGACCGACAGCGCCACGATGCTGACGATGGTCCGCGGCCGGAAGCGCTCCAGCTTGGCCGGGGGCGCCTCCGTCTCCGGCTTCAGCCGGACGATCTGCTCCCGGATGCGGGTCAGCAGGTCCTTGTGGTGCCGCAGCGCGGTGCGGGTCGCCCGCGACAGCGCCACCCGCTGCAGCAGCGGCACCGCCCCGCCGAGGGCCTCCTCGCCCAGCACCGGCGCCGCCGTCCCCACCGCCCGCTCCGGCCCCGCGCGCAGCGCCAGCGTCGTGAGCAGCTGCGCGAGGTCCAGGCGCAGCGCCAGGTCGCCGGCCGCCGTCTCCCCGAACCGCAGGTCGGTCAGGTAGGCCAGCCCGTCGTCGCCGACCAGGACCGCCTCGCCCTCCAGCCGCCGGTGCGCGAGCCGCCCCGCCTGCAGGGCCCGGAACTGCCGCCACACGTCCGCCAGCAGCTCGTCGGTGATCTCCGCGTCGGGGACGTCCCCGAGCCGCCGTCCCGGGACGTGCTCGTAGGCCAGCAGCGCCGCCTCGGTGCCGACCTCGCACGTGCCGACGAGCCGGGGCGTCCGGGCGCCCGCGGCGTCCACCGCGTACGCCGTCAGCGACTCCAGCTCCAGGGACCGGCGCAGCGACCGCAGCGTCCGCCCCGTCGTGGCGCCGCGCAGCCGCAGCAACCGCCAGACGCGGTAGAGCAGCCCGGCGGTCTGCTGGTCGCGGTCCAGGACGCGGACCTCCACGTCCCAGTCGCCGTGCCGCCCCCGGCCCGCCGGGAGCCGGGCGCCGTACCCGCCCTGCGGTGAGGGGTCGAGGGCGACGCCGTAGCGGCGGGTCTCGTCGGCGTCGTGCGTGCCGTCCAGGCGCGCCGCCCGCCGCGGGTGCAGCCCGAGCCGTTCGAGCGCGGCCACCACGGCCGTCCCGGACGGGCGGGGATTCGGCGTCCCGACGGCGTAGAGGGTGCCGTGGCCGATGGCACGGCCGAGCAGGTAGGTGGCCGCCAGCGCGGCGACGGAGGCGTAGGACGCCGTCAGCCCCGTCAGCGCCGCCAGCCCGATCATGGTCCAGGTCGCGGCCTGCCAGCGGGCGCGGCCCGCCATCCCGACCGCGCTCACGAAGGCGATGACCGGGGCGATGTCGGTGTGCACCGGCGCGGTCTCCGTGCCGCCCCAGATCAGCGAGTCGAGCACCCCGCCCGGCGCGGCCCGCACCACCAGGTCGTCCAGGCCCACCGTGATCCCGAACGCGATCATCGCGGCCAGCAGCGCGATCGCCACGCGGACGCCGTCCTTGTGGAAGAGCCGCTCGATCGCGAACGCGATCGGCACGGCCAGCACTCCGAAGCTGGACACCAGCGTCGCCAGCGTCAGCAGCAGCCGCGGCGCGTGCGCGGTGCCCTGCGCGATGTCGGTCTGCAGGCCGTGGGTGGTCTGCTGCGCGATCGACACCAGCAGCATCACCGCCGCCAGCCCCACCACGGACGCCGCGAACCGGATGGCGTCGGAGGGCCGGCGGATCCGGTACGGCTGGGCGGGCTCGTCGACGGGCGCGCCGGCCGCGCCCTGCGCCGGGCGCACCGCTCCGTCGTGGGTCTGTGTCACGCCGTACCGCCGCCCTGACCATCCGCCATCGTGATCAGCGTCCCAGACCCGGCGGCGCGCCGTCGAGTCGCGGGGCCGCCGCCGGGACGCGCGTCCATCCCGCAGCCTCGTCTCCCCGCCCCCGTGCGGCCCGGGACCGTCGCGCCCCAGGTGAGTCAGCACATGGTACTCGCCGGTAGACCGCCCGCGCCGCGGGGCGCGGCCCCTTCCGGCGGGCCGGAACGACGTCGCGGACGCGCCTTTGGGTAGGGTTCGACCTAGGACATGCCGTCAACCCTGTGCGGGAGAGACCCCACGCCGCCAGCGTGGGGCGCCGAAGGGGCAACCTCCCCGGAACCTCTCAGGCAAAAGGACCGCACGGGCGAGGCACCTCTGGAAAGCAGGCGTCGGTCCCCGCGCGCGGGGAAGGGCGGCTCACCGAAGGGGAAACCCCGCCGCGCGGGTGAAGCTCTCAGGTGCCATGACAGAGGGGGAGAACGGCCGCCGGCCCGCGCCGGCGGCGCACCTGAGCGACCGCAGCAGCCAGGAGGCCCTCCATGACCGCCCAGTTCTTCGCCCCTGTGGCCGCGCCGCAGCATCCCCGGTCGGCGTTCGCCGACCGGCATGTCGGCCCCTCGCCGGACGACCAGGCGAGGATGCTGGCCGCCATCGGCTACTCCGGCGCCGAGGCGCTGATCGACCACGCGGTCCCCGCCGCGATCCGCACGTCCCGTCCGCTGGACCTGCCGCCCGCGCTGAGCGAGACCGCCGCGCTGGACCGGCTCCGCGAGCTCGCGTCCCGCAACACCGTCCTGACGTCCATGATCGGGCTCGGCTACCACGGGACGACCACGCCCGGCGTGATCATGCGGAACGTGCTGGAGAACCCGGGCTGGTACACCGCCTACACCCCCTACCAGCCGGAGATCTCCCAGGGACGGCTCGAAGCCCTGCTGAACTTCCAGACGATGGTGGGCGACCTGACCGGGCTGCCCGTCGCGAACGCCTCCATGCTGGACGAGGGCACCGCCGCCGCCGAGGCCATGGCCCTCGCGCACCGCGTCTCCCGGCGCAAGGAGCCCGGGGCGTTCCTCGTCGACATCGACACGCTCCCGCAGACGATCGAGGTCGTCCGGACCCGCGCGATCCCGCTCGGCATCGAGATCGTCATCGCCGACCTGTCCCGCGGCCTGCCCGACGGCGACTTCTTCGGCGTGCTGCTGCAGTACCCGGGCGCGTCCGGCGCCGTCCGCGACCTGGAGCCCGTCATCGCGCAGGCCCACGAGCGCGGCGCCAAGGCCGTCGTGGCCGCCGACCTGCTGGCGCTGACCCTGCTGCGCCCGCCCGGCGAGTCCGGCGCCGACATCGCGGTGGGCTCCGCGCAGCGGTTCGGCGTCCCCTACGGGTTCGGCGGACCGCACGCCGGCTACATGGCGGTCGGCGAGGGCATCCAGCGCCAGCTCCCCGGCCGGCTCGTGGGCGTGTCCGTCGACGCGGACGGCGCCACCGCCTACCGGCTGGCCCTCCAGACCCGCGAGCAGCACATCCGCCGCGAGAAGGCCACCAGCAACATCTGCACCGCCCAGGTCCTGCTCGCCGTGATGGCGAGCATGTACGCCGTTTACCACGGCCCCGAGGGGCTGGCCGCGATCGCGCAGCGGACGCACCGCCGGGCCGCCGAGATCGCCGCGGGGCTGCGCGCCGGCGGCGTCGAGGTCGTCCACGACTCGTTCTTCGACACGGTCCTGGCCCGCGTGCCGGGCCGCGCCGCCGAGGTCGTCGCGGCCGCCCGCGAGCGCGGAATCAACCTGCGCCCGGACGGCCCCGACCGGGTCGCGGTCGCCTGCGACGAGACGACGCTGCCCGCGCACGTGACGGCCGTGCTCGAGGCGTTCGGCGCGACCGAGGTGGGCGAGGTCCCCGAGGCGTTCCCGGACGCCCTGCGCCGCGAGAGCCCCTACCTGACCCACCCCGTCTTCCACGCGCACCGCTCCGAGACCGCGATGCTGCGCTACCTGCGCAGGCTCCAGGACAAGGACATCGCGCTCGACCGCTCCATGATCCCGCTCGGCTCCTGCACGATGAAGCTCAACGCCACCGCCGAGATGGAGCCGATCACCTGGCCGGAGTTCGCCGCGATCCACCCGTTCGCGCCGCTCGACCAGGCCGCCGGCTACGTCGAGCTGATCGGCGAGCTGGAGGGCTTCCTCGCCGAGATCACCGGGTACGCGAAGGTCTCCGTCCAGCCGAACGCCGGCTCCCAGGGCGAGCTGGCCGGCCTGCTCGCCATCCGCGGCTACCACGCCTCCCGCGGCGAGGAGCACCGCGACGTCTGCCTGATCCCCTCCTCGGCGCACGGCACCAACGCCGCCAGCGCCGTCATGGCCGGGATGCGGGTCGTCGTCGTCACGTGCGACGAGGGCGGCAACATCGACCTCGACGACCTGCGCGCCAAGCTCGGCAAGCACGGCGACCGCCTCGCGGCGATCATGGTGACCTACCCGTCCACGCACGGCGTCTTCGAGGAGACGATCACCGAGGTGTGCGCGGCCGTGCACGAGGCCGGCGGCCAGGTCTACGTCGACGGCGCCAACCTCAACGCGCTCGTCGGCCTCGCCCGCCCCGGCGAGTTCGGCTCGGACGTCTCCCACCTCAACCTGCACAAGACGTTCTGCATCCCGCACGGCGGCGGCGGCCCCGGCGTCGGCCCGATCGGCGTCCGCGAGCACCTGGCCCCGTTCCTGCCCAACCACCCGATGCGCGAGGAGGCCGGCCCCGGCACCGGCGTCGGCCCCATCTCGGCCGCCCCCTGGGGATCGGCCGGAATCCTGCCGATCTCCTGGGCCTACATCGCGATGATGGGCCCGGACGGGCTGCGCGCCGCCACCGAGGGCGCGATCATCGGCGCCAACTACCTCGCCGCCCGCCTCGCCCCGCACTACCCGATCCTCTACACCGGCCGCGACGGCCTCGTCGCGCACGAGTGCATCGCCGACCTCCGCAAGATCACCAAGGAGACGGGGATCACCGCCGAGGACGTCGCCAAGCGCCTCATCGACTACGGCTTCCACGCCCCGACCCTGTCGTTCCCCGTCGCCGGCACCCTGATGATCGAGCCCACCGAGTCCGAGGACCTCGCCGAGCTCGACCGGTTCTGCGACGCCATGATCGAGATCCGCCGGGAGATCCAGCGCGTCGCCGACGGCGGCTACGACGCCGAGGACAACCCCCTCAAGAACGCCCCCCACACCGCCGCCTGCCTCGTCTCCGACGACTGGAAGCACGCCTACACGCGGGAGGAGGCCGCCTACCCCCTCCCGTCCCTGCGGGAGAACAAGTACTGGCCGCCCGTCCGCCGCATCGATCAGGCCTACGGCGACCGCAACCTCGTCTGCTCCTGCCCGCCTCCGGAAGCGTTCGAGGACTGAATTGGATTGTGGTTTCCAGGCTGAGGCGCCTAGGGGCGCCTCAGCCTGGAAAGCCACGTGCGATCGCTGGCATCGCTCCGGCTCGCCTTGCGGCTCGCTGCGCGATCAGGTTCTTGCTTCGCTTGAACCTGCCTTCGGACGCGATCGCGATGGTTCGGGTCGCTGGTGGCTCGGCTGGGTGCGGGGTGGGCACGGGCGATGGATTTGTGATCTTGCTTGGGTTTTGGGGTGTCGTCGCGGGACGGGGGCGGCGCGGATCGCTACGCTCTTTGCGGACCCCGACCCCCAGAGGGCAGAAGAGCGATGATCGAGTCTCCGGACGCGGTATCCGACGACCCTGCGCGACTGTGCGAGGAGGCCCGCGGCCTCGCCGAGAGCGGTGAGGCCGAGAGGGCCGCGCTGCTGTTCGAGAAGGTGCTCGCGCTGGGCGACACCCCCTTCCGGGCGCGGGCGGCGCTGGGGCTGGCGGTCGTCCTGGACGACGCCGGGCACGTCGAGCGCGCCCGGGAGGCCGACCGGACGGCGATCGCCACCGCCGATCCCGAGTACGGGCCGCGCGCCGCCTACCACCTGGCGCTCACCCACGAGCGGGCGGGCGAGCACGAGCGGGCGGCGCCCGCCTGGCGGGTCGTGGTCGACTTCGGCAACCCCGCCTACCTGCCGCCCGCCCATCTGGCCCTCGCCCGGATCGCCGACGACGCCGGCGACTTCGACGCGGCCCGCGGCCACTGGGAGGCGGTGATCGCGACCGGGGACGCCGAGTACGGGCCGCCCGCAGCGCACGACCTGGCCCAGCGGCTGCTGGAGCGCGACGAGCCCGCGCGGGCCCAGCGGGTCCTGACCGCCGGGCTCAAGCTGATCGACCGGGGCGCCGACCCCTACGCGTACGGGCGGCTCGCCGTGGCGCTCGGCATCTCCTACCTCGACCAGGCGATCGGCGCGTTCGGGGTGGCGCTGGGAGACGAGCCGGCCGACCCGGAGGTCGGGCCGCTGGCCACCGAGCTGCTGGCGCGGACGCTGCCGCTGCGGGGGCGGGGCGCCGAGGCGGGCGAGGTGTGGCGGCGGGGCCTCGCCGAGCCCGGCACCGCGGGGCAGGTGCGGGCGCGGCTGCGCCGCGACTTCGGCGACGCCGACGACGACGGCGACCTGTGGTGGGAGCCGGTCGTCGAGCGCGCCGTGTCGGACGGCACGCTCCCCGCCCTCGCCGGCGAGGCGTTCGGCGCCCTCGACCACATGTACGCGCTGCTCGCCGTCCGGTACGCCGAACGACGGGCCGGCGACGCCCGCGAGACCCTCGGCAGGGCGGTGCGGGTGCCGGGCGGCTACGCGTGGGGGCCGCTGCTGCACGAGAGCTTCGCCGAGCGGTTCCGCCTGGCGACCGGCACGGCCGCCCCGGACTGGACCGACGGCTAGCCGGCGATGGCGCGCTGGGCGATCACCTTGGTGATGCGGGCGCGGACGAGGTACTCGGTGGGGACGGCGTTGCGCCGCCCGAACTCCTCGGCCCGGTCGGCGCCCATGTAGCGGCCGCCGATGACGGTCGCCCAGCGGAGCATCTCGTCGAGGTCCTCGACGAGGGACGCCTCGGCCTGGATCAGCACGTACGAGTACGGCGGCGTCTGGTCGTCGACGCAGACGGACAGGCGCGGGTCGCGGGCGAGGACGCGGCCCTTCACGCTCTGGTGTCCCGTGTTGAACAGCAGGTCGTCGCCGTCGAGGACGAACCAGATCGGCGTCACGTGCGGCGTGCCGTCCTTGCGGGTGACGGCGGCCTTGCCGGTGCGGGTGCCCTCCATGACGAACGCGCGCCATTCGCTGTCGGTCATCGTCTCCATGGGTCCAGTCTGCCGCACCGGCCGTTCGCGGCTGCCGCTACGGTGAGTCACATGAAGGTCGCGACGGCGCACGGGCCCGCCGAGGTGGTGCTCGACGAGGTGGAGGACCCGGCGTTCCTGCTGGTGCTGACGCACGGGTCGAACGGGGGAGTGGAGGCGGCCGACCTGCTGGCGGTGCGGGCGGAGGCGCTGGGGCTCGGCGGCGCCGTCGCGCGGGTGGTCCAGCCGTTCCGGCTCGCCGGGCGGCGGGCGCCGGGGCCGGCGGCCAAGCAGGACGAGGCGTGGCTGGAGATCGTCGCGGCGCTGCGGAAGCGGTTCGGGGACGTCACGCTGGTGCAGGGCGGCCGCAGCAACGGGGCGAGGGTCGCGTGCCGGACGGCGGAGGCCGCCGGGGCGGCAGGCGTGGTGGCGCTGGCGTTCCCCCTGCACCCGCCGGGCAGGCCGGAGAAGACCCGGGTGGAGGAGTTGCGGTCGGCGGGGGTCGAGGTCGTCGTCGTCAACGGCGACCGCGACCCGTTCGGCGTGCCCGACCCGGCGGACGCGGCGCAGGTCGCGGTCCTGCCGGGCGAGCGGCACGACCTCGGCAAGGACCCCGCGGCCGTCGGTCGTGCCGTGGAGCCGTGGCTGAAGCGGTGGGCG
>NZ_JBEZJP010000216.1:0-13063 GCF_040653175.1 Actinomadura sp. NPDC048032 | reverse complement strand
GGCTTCCGCGGGACCGCCGGCTGCCGAGCCGCAGGCAGGTCCGCACATGCCCGGCGAGCTGCGGATCCACGCCGCCCATCGTGGTGAGGGCGGCGAGGTTGAGCAACTGCCGGTCGCGCAGCGACAGGCCGTCGCGCTGGCAGGCGCAGAAGCGCATCGGTGGTCTTGGGTTGATGGTGGGGGGAATCGAACAAAGGGCGGCGGCAAGTCGATCGCGGCGACGCCTGTCTATGTGGCCGGTCCGGCCTGGAGTGAAGGCGAATACGCGCGACTTCGTCGTCGTCTGGGACGCGAGATCATTGCGTTCCTGGCCTGATCGGGAGTGGCGACCGCCTGAGGAGTTCGGCCATTGGTCTCAGTGACAGCGAGTGACAGTTTTGGGACCGTGCCGTCACCCGAGCATGCCACTTCGGGGGGCTCCTCAGGAGGTTCGAGCAGGCACTGATCATGCGCGGTGTTGTTGCTCGGGGCTGTTTTATCACCGATCCCCCTCCTCGCGCATCCCTTTGAATTCACGGGAATTCAGCGCTTTGGCGGGCCGGCGGGCGGGGCCAGGGGCAGCGAAGCGGCATTTCGGGATGATCCGGAATCTGCCATACATATCAGTCACTCGCGCGGCGGCAACGGCTCGGTCCGATCGCAGAAGCCGACTGTGGGCAATGTTCAACGCTCCGTAGCCAAAGTGGCTACGATCGGCATTCACACGGTGACCGACGCGATCCCCCGGGGCGAAGATGAACCGTTTCCTGGCACATCCCAAACTTGCCGTCGCCTTCGGCGAATGGCTCCGCTGCACGTGCGGGTTCCTGGGATGTACCGCCATGGCCGGCGCCATCAGTATCGGTGCGGCGGCTCAGTCCGACGCGGCCGCCGGAACCGAGCCGGAACCGCGCAGGCCCGTCCCGCCCGTCTGTCGCCACGCCGTCGGCGACCGGTACGCCGCGCACAAGTGCAAGGAGGCATGGGTGGCGATGTACGAGAGGTCTCGGAGACGTTCGGGCCACGGCCGAGATCTGCCTCGCTGGGGCGAGCGCTACGACCGGAAGCCGAAGAAGGAACACAAGGTGCCATCGCCGCACCCGCGCGAGAACGTTGTTCCTCGTCCTGCGGCGCCGGCCCGTCCGAGAAGCGCGCCCCCGTCTCCCAGCCCCTCTCGGAGCACCCCCAAGCGCACATCCGTGGCCTCCGCTCCGGTCCGACCGCGCGAACAGGCCGACGAGGTCGATTCACGTCCTTCCTCGCTGCAACCGGTACTGCTTCTCAGCCTGCTTCTCCCCGCCGCAGCAGCGATGTGCTATCCGTTCCGGCATCGCATCTACACCGCCGCTACCGCCGGCCTTGCCCCCGTGCCCGCGCCTAGCGCCCAGGACACGCAGCCGGTGCGATTCACCTACCGTCCTGCGCTCAACCCGTTCGCCACGCCGCCCGCTGGGCTCACGGGGCCGGGCGCGACGTCCACCGCGCGGGTACTGGCGCTGACCGCGCTCGACGTACACGGTGACGACTCACTGGTCGTCGTCCCGCGGCCCGACGCCATCACTCTCTTCGGGCTGGCCGAGGATGAGCTCCTCGACGACGACCCGGCGGGGCTGTTCATCCCCGGGAACCTCGACGCGGCGCTCGCGTACCTGGAAACCGAACTCGCCATCCGCGAAAAGAGCGGCGTCACTGAGGGGCGTCGCCTCCTGCTGGTGGCCGACTGCGCTCAGGAGGCCGAGCGGATCATGGCACTCCTCACCCACCATCCGGACGCCGTGTTCGCGGTCCTGCTCGGTCACTGGACGGGCGAGCAGGCCGTGATCGACGACGAGGGGCTGGTCGAGGCGCCTCCCGCCGTGGCGTCCAACTTCCCTTCCCGCCTTCCGGCGATGTCCCGCACGGAAGCCCGTGACCGCCTCCTGAAGGTGCTGGCCCAGCAGAAGGACACCCAGAAGCCACCGACCCGTCGCCGCTCAACCTCCCGACGCGGTTAGATCGGCGCCCATTTCGCGCGTCCTTCGATGGTGAGGTGCCCTTGGAGATCGCACCGAGCGGCGCTCCCGGGTCCTCATCGCTTTGTCCTGCCCGTCCGGGCGCTCTCTCTTGCGGGGCAGTCTCTCGGCGGATTCTAGGGCATGGGCTCTCGTTGTTTCGCAATATCAGCCCTGATCGTCGTGAGGCTTCTCAACGCTCGTCCCACGGGCGCCGTGTCCGGGGGCTGGTCGGCGTCGCCGTCCAGGAAGGCAGAGCACCGCAGAATCCAGGCGCGGATCACGTCTTCGACTCGAGCCTCGGACCGGCGTGTTCGAGCGAGTACCAGGTTCCGTTGCTCCTCCTCCACTTGGCGGGTCAGTTCCTCGTCCGCGCTCAGCGCCCGGACGTCGGAGAGTGCGTAACGGCCGAGCCTGTCCGTCTCGAGGCCCCGTTCGACCGCTATCCGGTCGAAGGTCCTGCGGTGCCAGCCGAGGATGGTCGCCGCTCCGCCGGCGTCGACGGTGTCGGTCAGCGGGCCCTTCCTGGTGGCGACCACGCGGCGCACGGAGTCGGGATCGAGCCGGTCCAGATCGCGAAGCAGGTAGACGGGAAATCCGCGGAAGGTGCTGATGACGTCGAGGTCGCCTTGGGCTACCAGGACCTCGACGTCCCCGCGCTCGACGTCGAGGCCCACTCGGGACGCCAGCCGAGCGGCGGCCTTCGCCGAGCCGACGGGGGGCTCGTCGCCGAACCGGGCGACGATCTCCTCGCTCCGGCCGCGGGCTCCCCCGGCGAGGGCGGCGGACCACCGGTCCCCCTCCAGGTCGGGTTCCGGGAGCACCCCGTGCTCCAGGCCGAGGCGCAGCTGCCAGCGGGCGAGACCGAGAAGCGTGGCGAGCTGGTTGGCGCTGTGATCGGCGCGCGTCATCTCTGGCATGGCCGGGCCTTTCTTGTCGCGTTGACGTGAACGCGACTCAGCCTCAGGCACGGGCGTCGCCGGAACGACTAGAACGCGCTTCTGTGGATAACCGGTGCCACGTCATGGGAGGGACGGCGACGCCTGCGGCAGGCCGAAACCTTTCGGTGGGAGTCAGAACGCGCAGGGCAGGGACTTGATCCCATTGATGAAGCTCGCCCGCTGACGGACGGGCGGCGCGGTGGCGTGCAAGGTGGGCAGTCGCGTGTACAGCTCGCGGAGCAGCGCCGTGATCTCGCGGCGGGCCAGGTGCGCGCCGAGGCAGAAGTGCGGTCCGGGGGCGCCGAAACCGAAGTGCGGGTTGGGCGAGCGCGTGACGTCGAACGCGTGCGAATCCTTGAAGACGCTCTCGTCCCTGTTCGCCGAGTTGTAGTAGAGGACCACCCGGTCTCCGGCGCGGTAGACGTGGCCGCCCAGCTCGTGGTCGCGGGTCAGCGTCCGGCGCATCCACGTCACCGGGGTGGAGTAGCGGACGATCTCCTCGACGGCGGCCGGAAGCCGGACGTCCAGGTCCCCCAGCAGGACGTCCCGCTGCTCAGGGTTGTCGGTGAGCAGGCACACGGCGTGCGACAGCGCGTTGCGCGTCGTCTCGTTCCCCGCGACGACCAGCAGCGAGAAGAAGCGACCCAGGTCGGTGTCGTCGAGGGCCTCCCCGTCGACGTTCGCATGCGTCAGCGCGGTGACCAGGTCGTCGGCGGGGTTCTCGCGGCGCAGGCGGCCGAGATCGGCCATGAGTGCGTGCAGGAGAGAGAACTTCTCCCTGAGGACGACCGTCCTTTCGGCTCCGTCAGGGCCGACGTAGTCGGGGTCGCCGATGGCGGTGATGACGTTCGTAGCGTCGATGACGTCGTCGTACGCGGATTCCGGGATGCCCATCATCGAGCAGATGATCCGCAGGGGCATCGGCATGGCGACGTGCTCGACGAAGTCGCACGGGCCGCGCTCGGTCAGCTCGTCCACGATGTGGCGGGCCAGGACGGCGACGTCCCCCGTGACCCGCTGGACGAGGCGCGGCGTGAACGAGCGGGAGACGATCCGGCGGAGCCGCGCGTGCCGGGGATCGTCGATGCTGATCATCGAGCCGGTGTAGGCGGCGACCTGAGGGGGCGGGTCGACCAGGCTGACCGCGGTCGGCTGCGAGCTGAACACCTGGGGGTTCCGGCTCGCCTCGGCGACCTCCTCGTAGCGGACGATCGCGTAGAACCCCGGTTCGTCCGGTACGGGGCAGAAGACCGGCCCTTCCGTGGCCCGCAGGGAGGCGAACAGTTCGTCGCGTCGGTCCTGCGGCTTCGACCAGAAATCCAGGCTGACAAGGCTGCTCTCGGCGATGGAGGGCATGGGGGAGCGCCTTCCGCTGGGGAGTCGTCGCCCCCAGGCTAACCCGGCCGCGCCCCCGAAGATGATCAAGCGACGGGCGGGGTGGGGACCCCGCCCGTCGCACGCGCACTCCCGCCGTCCCGGGACCGCGCCCGGGAACCGCCGCTAGCGAGCGGAAAGCTCCACGAAGTGGCGCTCGCCCGGCCCCACGTAAACCTGGCGCGGACGCCCGATCTTTGTGGACGGGTCGTTCATCATCTCGCGCCACTGGGCGATCCAGCCGGGTAGCCGACCCAGGGCGAACAGCACCGTGAAGGCGTTCGTCGGGAAGCCCATCGCCTTGTAGATGACGCCGGTGTAGAAGTCCACGTTCGGGTACAGCTTGCGCTCGATGAAGTAGTCGTCGCTGAGGGCGACCTCTTCGAGGCGCATGGCCAGGTCCAGCAGCGGGTCGGACTTGCCGAGCGCGTCCAGGACCTTGCCCGTCGCCTTCTTCACGACGGCGGCGCGCGGGTCGTAGTTGCGGTAGACGCGGTGCCCGAAGCCCATGAGCTTGACGCCGGGCTCCTTCTTCTTGACGCGCTCGACGAACGAGTCGATGTCGTCGCCGTTGTCGTGGATGCGCTCAAGCATCTCCAGGACGGCCTGGTTGGCGCCACCGTGCAGGGGGCCGAACAGAGCGTCGACGCCCGCGGACACCGAAGAGAACAGGTTCGCCTGGCTGGAGCCCACCAGTCGCACGGTGGAGGTGGAGCAGTTCTGTTCGTGGTCGGCGTGCAGGACGAACAGCATGTCCAGCACGCGCGCGATCTCCGGGTCGATCTCGTACGGCTGCGTGGGCAGGCCGAACATCATGCGCAGGAAGTTCTCCACGTACCCGAGGGAGTTGTCGGGGTAGAGCAGCGGCTGGCCGTTGGACGTCTTGTAGGCGTAGGCCGCGATGGTCGGGAGCTTCGCGATGAGCCGGATGCTCGACCGGTCGACCTGCTCCGGGTCGAACGGGTCGAGGCTGTCCTGGTAGAACGTCGACAGGGCGCTGACCGCGGACGACAGTACGGCCATCGGGTGCGCGCGGCGTGGGAAGGCGGAGAAGAAGGCGCGGAACTTCTCGTCCAGCAGCGTGTGGTGGCGGACGCTGTCGGTGAACGCGCTCAGCTGGTCGGCCGTCGGCAGCTCGCCGTAGATCAGCAGGTAGGCCACTTCGAGGAAGGACGATTTCTCCGCCAGCTCCTCGATGGGGTAGCCCCGGTAGCGCAGGATCCCCGCCTCACCGTCGATGTAGGTGATGGCCGACGTGGTGGACGCCGTGTTGGTGAAGCCCGGATCGAGCGTGACATGGCCCGTCTCCTTGAGGAGACTGCCGACGACCAGCCCCGACGGACCCTCGGTCGCCTCGCTGACCTCCAGAGGCATGCGGCCGCCCGCGTGGTCGAGCTCGAAATCCGACATACTCGCTCACTCCCAACTGCGTCCACACCTGCGTAGACGTTCCGGTTTCATCGTATCCACGTGATCACAGGGGCTGATCCGGGCCGTCCCCGTTGACGGCGGACCGGCCGGTCGCGCGGGCGCGCGAGCCGTTCACGACTCGCCATGCCCGCTCCACCGGCACTCGCGGACGCGGCGACCCGACCGTCCCGCCCGCATAGCGAAACGGGACGATTTGACCTGAAACGCCTCGTCCGACTGGCCTGGGCAGAAAGCTGGACGGTCAGCAGCGATCGACCAGAATTCGCCCTCCCCACCGGTCGTCCCGGCCGGTCGGCCGGTGAGGCGTTCTCATGATCTCGCGCGCCGGGAGAGGATGCCACGGCGGCCGTCCGGCGCCGCGCCGGTGCAGACGGGGAAAGTGAGAAGAATCTCAGCCCTGCCGCCATGGCCGGCAGGTCACATCGGCCCGTGCACGTCCTCAGGGCGCGGCTCACGCAAGGTGGGCTGGTCCGCTGTCAGTTCCACCAGCGTCCGTTCCCGGACGTCGATCAATTGCTCGACGTCCAGTGGTGGCCACTCCTCGCCGTAGTGCGCGTCCAGCAACGTGCTCAAGGCGACGAGGATCTGTTCGGGTGTCGGACGTTCCCCCGGGTCCTTCGACAGACAGCGCGTGACGAGCCCCAGCATGGGAGCCGGCAGGAGGGCGAGGTCAGGCTCGCCGTAGACAATGCGTCCTCGAACCTTGCGCCCGTCACCGAAGGGTGCCGCACCGGTCGCCGCGTAGACGAGCGTCGACCCCAGGGAGAACACGTCGCTTTCCGGATGGACGGGATCGCCGAGAGCCTGCTCCGGTGACATGTACGCGGGCGTCCCCAGAATCTCCGTACGCGACAGCGGAAGAGCGTCCAAGAGCCGGGCGATTCCGAAGTCGATGACTCGAGGACCGTCAGAGGCGAGCAGGACGTTGGACGGCTTCAGGTCGCGGTGAACGATCCCCGCCCCATGGATCGCGATCAACGCCTCCGCCAGTCCGGCTCCCAGGCGGCAGGCCGTCTGCTCCTGGAGCGGCCCCTTCTCCCTAACGACTGCGGAGAGGCTCACACCGCGGATGTACTGCGTCGCCAGCCACGGCTGTGGCGCGTCCGGATCGGCGTCGACGACGGGCGCCGTGTAGAAACCGCTCACGGAGCGGGCCGAGGTGACCTCGCGGCGGAACCGTTCTCTCCACTTGGGGTCGTCCAGCAGTTCCGGCCGGATGACCTTTACGGCGACCAGCCGCCTGCTGGGCGACGCCCCGAGGAACACCTCGCCCATCCCACCGGAACCGAGCCGCGAGACGACGCGGTAGGGGCCGATCATCTGGGGCGGTTCGGGCTGCGGGGGCACGGCGATCCGATCATGGTGAGGGTGCTCAAATCGTGCCACGGCACGGGGGTTCGTCCGACCGCTCACACCCAGGAAAGCGCGCTCCGTTCGGCCCAGTAGCGTTCCGCCGGGACGTTCAGCCCAGCCAACTCCTCCAGGTCGCCCTCGTCGAGGAGCACCTCTGCCGCCGCGAGGTTCGCCCGCAACTGGGCCGGGCTCACGGCGCCGATGAGGATGGTTCCGGCCCAAGGCTTGCTGAGCGCCGCCGCCAGAGCCACAGCGTCCGGCCCCGCATGGTGCTTGGACGCGACGTCTTGCACCTCCACGGGCGGCTGCACAGCGAGCCTGCCGTTGGCCAGCACTTCCTTCAGCAGCACATGCAGTCCGTTTTCGTGGGCCTCGCGCAGCGCGTCCTCAGCGGAGGTCTCCAGGATGTTCCACGTCGACTGGACCGTGCTGAACAGTCTCTGACCGGCCGCCTCCAACCCCATGGCACGTCTGATCGTGTCCGCCTGCCGTGGTCCAGACGTCGAGAACCCGACGCGAACACCCTCACCGGCCAACCGGGCCAGAGCCTCCTGGAGGGGGACGTCCTGGAACAGCGGACTCTCCTCGGTGAGTGAATGCACCTGGTAAACGGCCAGGTGCCCGCCCAGAAGTCTTCGCGTCTCTTCGTACTGGGTCTGGAAACGGCTAAGGCTGTGCTCCTTGACCTCATGCACCTTCGCGTCGGTCTTCCACTCACCCACGTAGGCGTAGCCCCACTTGCTCGACACACGGACCCCTTCGGGAGCACGTGCCTCTAGCCAGCCGCCAAGGAACTCCTCTGCCCGGCCGTAGGAGCGCGCAGTATCCACCCATCGAACGCCTGCCGCGTACGCAGCGTCGAGGACGCTCCAGGTCGCCTCGCGCATCGCCTCCACGCTCCGTCCGGGCGGCAGTTCCCGGGCGCTTCCCACGTTGATGTAGGCCGGCCGCCCCAGCGCGGCGAGCCCGACTCCGAGCCGACGTATCGCGTCCATCCCCCCAGCCTTCCACGCAGACGCCCGGCTGCCTTTATCCACAGAATTCCGTTCGCCTCGGCCCGGCCGGCGGCCGCCCCGATGCTGGACCTCGCACGCCGGTCCACCTGCCACGAGGAGGCTGCAATGCGCGTCACCATCACGGTCCCCGAAGAGACGACCGCCGATTTCGTCGTCGCGACCGACAGGAACCCCGACGACCTGGCGGCGGCGATCCTCCGGAGGTTCTCCGGCTCCTTCGCGGCGGCGATCTCGGAAAGACTCGGCTCTCCCCGGCTCGCGCTCGCGTGCCACCCCGCCGCGAGCTCCCCCTGGGACCTTTCCGGCATCACCGGCGCGGACGCCGACGACACCGAAAGGCTCCGCCAGGCGGCGCACCACATCGGCGTCACGTCCGTCCTGCCGGCCGGTGACCTGCCCTTAGGGCCTCACCTCGCCCGGGCCGCGGCGAAGGCGGTCACCGAATCGGTCTGCGGCGTCCTGGTGGACCCACTGTCGAGCCAGGTTCTTCCCGTCGTGCCCTTCGGAAGATTCGACGAGTTCACCCTCGCCGACGACTGGCTCGGCGCCGCCCTGCCGCCCTACCGGAACTCCGGCCTCTGCACCGCCGACGAGGACGACATCGACGGCTGCTCCTGCGTCTACCTCACGACCCGGGGGCTGTGCCGGTTCGGCCTGCCCGAACTGCAGATCACCGGCGTCGCCTGCCCGCACGACCTGGCCGCGCTGAACGTCCTGCGCACCACCGCCCAACGGCTGCTGCCACTCGGCAGGCATCCGGGAGAGCATGCCCTGCCTGCGGAGTTGCTTCTGACGAGCGCCGACTTCTCCGGTTTCTGGGGCAACCGCGAGTCCATGTGGGACGACGGCCCTCTCGCCGTACGCATCACCGAGGTGACGCCTCACCGTCTTGCCGTACGCCCGCCCGCGGACTTTCCGGGCACGCTGAACGAATGGCTGTGGGACGAACTCCCGCCCATCCTCCATGAACTGCTCAGCTGCGCACCGGACCACGCCATGGCAGGCCATCCGAGTGGCTAACGTCGTCGGGCATGGAGACCGAGCAGGCACCGGGATCGCTCGCGAGGGCGCTGGCGGACGTGGCGGCAGAACGTGAAGCCCAAGACCGGAAGTGGGGCGTCCAGGAGTTCCCTGACGGGACCGGCCCGGGCTTCACCGCACGAGCCGAGGAGGCGAAGCAGGAATGCGCCGCGGCATGGTCGCGTGGCGAACTGACGTGGCGTCACATCCTCACCGAGGAGTTCTACGAGGCGCTGGCCGAGTCCGATCCGCGAAGCCTCCGCAACGAACTGATCCAGACGGCGGCGGTCGCCCTCAAGTGGGTCCAGTCCCTGGACCGGCGCCACGGCGGGACCGTGCACCAGACCGGGGACGGACGCCGATCCGAGAAGCTCGTCCGCGACCGGATCCCCGAGATCATCCGGGACGCGGGCGGTTCCCCGGAATCACGGACCGCGGCCCCTGGGGAACAAGGGGCGTTGCTGCGCAACAAGCTCTACGAGGAGGCCGGCGAGTACATCGCGTCCAACGACCCCGCGGAGCTCGCCGACCTTCTGGAGGTGCTTCACGCCCTCGCCGCCCTCCACGGCCTCTCACCGGAGGAACTGGAGGAGCGACGCGCCGCCAAAGCGGCGGACCGAGGTGGCTTCTCCAAGCGCCTCGTCCTTCGCCTCCCCCACTGACCTCCGAGCAATCAGCTACACCCAGAGCACCTCCAAACCCGGTGCGCCGTGTTCCGTCCTTGTACCGGCCGCCCGCCGAGACGGCGTGCCCGGGTCATGCCCCGGGGCGCCGCTCCCGACGCGGGCGTGTCGGCGCCGAGCACGGTTCACGGCGCTGAGAGCGTCCCTCGCCAGACGCAGACACCCCCCTCGCAACCTGAGGCGCCACGCCACAAGGAGCGGACGGACCGCAGAGCGGCGACCCGGTCGAGGGCAGAAGCACTGCGCCGAGCAGCGGGGCCTCGTGGACCAGCAGTACCGGTGTGAAATCGGTGGGTTCGGCGTGCGGCGGGCTCGCGAACCCACCGCCCCAGGCAATCAAGTTCGCCACCCGGTCGACCGCATCGACCAGGCCAGCGACGCACTCGACCCCCTCAACCGACGCCGCCCGCCGCACCCCCGACCCGCGCCCCAGTGGCTATCTCGACGGGCACCGCCCATGGCCTCCCCAGCGAGCACCACCCGCGCCTCCCCCAGCCAGCACCGCCCCCGCCCGCTCCACCAACACCGCCCGCCCCTCCCCCAGCCAGCGCCGCACGCGCCCCCAGCCCAGCGCCACCCGCGCCTCCCCCAGCCAGCACCGCCCGCGCCCACTCGACCGACACCGCCCGCGACCCCCCCAGTTAGCGCCCCCCGGCTGGCACTCCCAGTGGCTCGCCCGGCTGGCACTTCCCGTCGCTCCTTCAGCCGACAGCGCCCGCACCACTTCCGGCCGGCGCCGCCCGCCCACGGCTCTCCCAGCTAGCGCCGCCCGTCGCTCTCCCTGCTGGCACAGGGTCAGGCGTTGGGGGGCAGAGTTGTGCCGGGTCCGCGGCGGCGCACCGTTACCAGATCGGCTCGGGCAGGCGGGGAGGGGCGTGGAGGACGGGCGGCGCCGCCGTGGACGTGTTCAGGTTCGTCATCGGATGCGGGGGTCTTCGAGCGCCTTCGGTGTTCGGGCAGTGTGGTCGTGGCCGTGTCCTCGACCTCGAAGCCCGCGTCGGCGATCATGTCGAGGTCGGCCTTGCCGGCCTGGCCCTCGCTGGTCAGGTAGTCGCCCAGGAAGATCGAGTTGACCACGTGCAGGGCGAGGGGCTGAAGCGTCCGCAGATGGATCTCCCGGCCGCCGGCGAGACGCACCTCCACGTCCGGGCAGACGAAACGCACCATTGCCAGGATGCGCAGGCACCGCTGAGGGGTGAGGGCCCACTTCTCGGCCATCGGCGTCCCCTCGAACGGGATCAGGAAGTTCACCGGGACCGAGTCCACGTCCAGGTCGCGCAGTGCGAACACCACGTCCACCAGGTCCGCGTCGCTCTCCCCCATGCCGGCGATCAGCCCGGAGCAGGCCGACAGGCCTGCCTCCTTGGTCTGCCGCACGGTGTCGACCCGGTCGCTGAACTCGTGCGTGGTGCAGATGTCCGCGTACGCGGCTTCGGCGGTGTTCAGGTTGTGGCTGTAGGCATGAACGCCGGCCTCTTGGAGCCGCCCCGCCTGCGCGCCGGACAGCAGGCCGAGACAGGCGCAGATCTCCACGTCCTCGTCGCGTTCCTTGATCGCCGAGATGATGCCGGCGACCCGCTCCACGTCCCGGTCGGTCGGACCGCGCCCGCTGGCCACCAGGCACACGCGCTTGGCGCCGCCGGCGACGCCCGCTTCCGCCGCCGCGGCCGCCTCTTCGGGCTTCAGCCAGGTGTAGGTCAGGACCCCCGCCTTGGACCCCAGCCGCTGCGAGCAGTAGGAGCAGTCCTCATGGCAGAGCCCTGACTTCAGGTTGACCAGGTAGTTCAGCTTGACCCGCCGCCCGAACCAGTGCCGGCGCACCTTGCCGGCGGCGGCCACCACGTCGAGCAACTCGTCATCGGAGGTTTCCAGCACCGCGAGCGCCTCGGCCCGGGACAGCGGCTCACGACGCAGCCCCTTGCCGACCAGAGTCTCCAGCAGATCCATGGCGCCGATCTTCGCCTCCCGCGCGCACCACGCCAAGGCCCGGTTCGCACAAGAAGGTCGATGAAGATCTGTCGATCACGGCAGCGCGGGACCGGCACAGGCACACCCGCCGCCATGGCGTCGGTCGGCACCATGCCCGTCCGCGGCCCGGACGTCATCGCCGCCCGGCCGTCCGAAGCCCCGACCCGAGGTCGGACAGGCTGCAGGCCGACTGGAGCGGAATCGCTGAGGTCACAGCGTCGTCGTGCCGCGAGACGCCCTGGAAGGGGACCCCGACCGCCGGGCAGGAAGCACGGCGGACGGTCGTCGCTGGACGCCGCCCCCGGATGCGGCATCCGCACACCGCTGGCCACGGCCTGTCTGGAGGGCCGAACCGTGGCGAACAACGGGTACCGAGCCCGGCAGCGTCACGACCACACCCGACGGTTAGAGGAACCACCGGCCCCCAGTGACAGCGCGACTTACGGGTGTCGCTGGACGCCGACGCCAGAGATGGCGCCTGCGCACGAGCGGGACCGGCCTGGTCGGACGCCGTGCCATGGCGAAGGCGACGTGTATCGGACCTGGGGTGTCAGAGCCCATCTGGTGGCTTGAGGGAGCCTCGGCCGACGGGTGGAGGTGCGGCGGCCTGGTGGCAGACGGCGTCGACGCCCCGCAGCCGCCGCGCGACCGCGGCGGCGTCGCGGACGTCGGCGGGCGGGTCGCCGAGCCCGTCGGGGCGGGTGTCGAGCCCGCGGACGCTGTGGCCGGCGGCGGTCAGGGCCTCGGCGATGTGCGAGCCGATGAAGCCCGCCGACCCGGTGAGCAGTACGTTCATGCGCACGAACGTAGGGCGCGGGGCCCGGCCGGGGCGGCTCGGACGGGCCGGTCAAGGCACCTTGTTCGAACCTTGTAAGAACTTCACCCGGCGGCGGGCACGAGCGGGGCGAGCAGTCCGACGGCCTTGTCGACGTCGGCCTCGGTGGTGCTGAGATGGAACGCGCAGCGCAGCCGCCCGGCCCGCACGGAGGCGATGACGCCGTTGCGGCGCAGCAGGTCGGCGGCGCCGTCGGGGACGGGCACCGACACGATCGCCGAGTCGCCCGGCGGGAGGCCGAGGCCGGCGGCGAACCGGCGCGCCAGCGCGACGTCGTTGTCGTGGACCGCCGGGATGCCGACCTGCTCCAGCAGTTCCAGGGCGGGGGCGTGCCCGGCCCAGCACTGCCACGCCGGGGACAGGTCCAGGCGGCGGGCGCCGCCGGCCAGGCGCAGCGGCAGCCGACAGCGGCCACACCGGCGCATCGCCCGGCCGGCCCGTCGCGGGCAGCAGCGACCACTCGCCCTTGTCC
>NZ_JBEZJP010000215.1:0-13127 GCF_040653175.1 Actinomadura sp. NPDC048032 | reverse complement strand
GGAAGATCTCCAGAAGGCCGTAGGGGAGGACGAGGCCGCCGGTGCCGGCCATGGCCGGCATCACCACATGGTGGGCGGCCAGGCCCAGCGGCAGTCCGATGAGTCCGCCGACCAGGCCGAGCACGGCCATGGACGCGAGCACGACCGTCAGGACCTGCCGCGGTGTCGCGCCCAGCGATTTCAGGACGCCGAAGTCGCGCGCCCGGTCCTTCGTGTTCAGGACGACCGTGTTGAACACCCCGAGCCCGGCGACCGTGGTCAGCCCCAGGGTCAGCAGAGTGAGGAGCCCGAGGAGGATCACCTGGCCGGACTCCATGCCCTCGGCGGCCGGCCTGGCCGGGATCCCGTCCGCCTCGAGCGCGGCGGCGTAGTCCTCGGGGGAGGTGCCAGGGGTGAGGCCGACCTCCAGGAGCGAGGTCACCCTGCCGGGGCGCGGGCCGGGGGACTCCGAGGGCTGCGCCGGCTTCTCGCGGCCGAGGAGCGAGGTGAGGGACGCCCAGTCCGTGAGGACGGTGTCGCCGCCGTCCACGAGCGCCGTCCCGACGATCCGCAGTGCGGCCTTCCTGCCGTCCACGGTGACGACGACGGTGTCGCCGATCTTCTTGCCGCCGGTCTTCAGGAACGGGTCGCCCACGACGGCCTCGCCCGGTCCGCCGAGCCAGCGGCCGTGGACCATCCGGTAGCCGTGCCGGTCGGCGACGTCCCCCTGGTACGCCTTGACCTGCACCGGCCGGTCGAACCCCGGAACGTGGGCCTGCTCGAAGCGCGTGGCCGCGACCTTCGCGGTGCCGGGCCGGCCGGCCAGCGAGACCGGCCGGTCGCCGTCGGCGAAGACCAGGACCTGCACGGTCCCGGTGAGTTCCGCGTCGGCGAGGTAGGCGCTCAGGGACCGGTTGAGGCCGGCGGCGAACGTCACCGCCGCCACTCCGAACGCGACGGCGGTGACGGTCAGCGCGGTGCGGCCAGGACGGGTGAACGGCAGGCCCAGGCCCAGGCTGACCGGGCGCGGCAGCCGTGTCCGGGCCAGCGCCCGCTGCACCCGCAGGGCCCGGCCCCGCCGCGTCGCGGCGCCCGCGCTGACCGCGACCGCCGTCGGGATCCGGCCCGCCCGGACGGCGGGCACCAGCGCGGTGACGACGGCGACCGCGAGGACGCCCGTGAAGGCCAGGACGTCCACCCAGGGTGAGACGCCGCTGGCGGTCGGCAGGTCGAACGAATCGCCCAGCGTGGTGGTGACCGTCCCGGCCAGGACGTTGCCCGCGGCGATCCCGATCAGGCTGCCCACCACCCCGGGTATCGCGATCATCACCAGGTAGACGCCGGTGACCTGGGCGGGCGTGAAGCCGAGGGACTTGAGGACGCCGATGTGCCGGAACCCCGACACGACGGCGCCGCTGACCACGTTGGCGATGACGAGCACCGCGACGAGCAGCCCGGCGATCCCGAACGCGACCAGGAACGGGATGACGGTCGTTCCGGCCTCGGTGGCCTGCTGCCGGGAGACGAGATAGCTCTGGCTCGCGGTCGCCGGCAGCCCGGCGGTGACCGTGCCGGCCGGGGCGGCCGGGTCGGCGAGCCGGTAGAGCATCTGCAGGCCGTCCGGGGCGGTCAGCTGCCCGGGCGCCACCCACGCCTGGGCGGACCGGGTGATCGACCGGCCGATCCCGACGATGGTGAAGGTCCGCCCGTCGGTGAAGGTCACCTTCTTCCCGATCGGGTCGAACGGGAACCGCGCGTAGTCCGTGCCCAGCACGATCTCGCCGGGGGCGGCGGCCCAGCGGCCGCTCCTGAGCGCCAGCCGGTCGACCGGGTCGTCGTCGCGGACGGTCCGCTCGACGACCGTGAGGGGGCCGGGCGGAAGCAGCCCCGGACGCGTCGGGTCGGTCTCCTCCGGGACGTTCACGACCTGCGAGCGGTACGGGCCGCCCGCCGCCGTCACGCCCGGCCGGGACGCCGATGCCGCGACCTGTGCGGCCGTCGCCTTCGCGGGGTCGTAGGCGACCGTCAGATGGGCGCCGTGCTGCCGCGCGAACGCCTTGTCGTACGGGCCGTCCACGGTGGCGAGCAGGCCCAGCGCGAGCACGACCGTCCCGGTGGAGACCAGCAGCACCAGCGAGATGATGGACGTCTGCAGCTTGCGCCGCCGCACCGCGAACCGCGCGGCCTGCCACACCGCCCTCACCGGGTCACCTCGGCGGCCACGCGGCCGTCCTCGAACGCGACGACCCGGTCGGCGACCCGGGTCGCCAGCCGCTCGTCGTGGGTGACGATGAGCAGGGTCTGGCCGATCTGGTTGAGGTCGAGCAGCAGGTCCATGACCTGTTCGCCGGCTCGCGAGTCGAGCGCGCCGGTCGGCTCGTCGGCCAGCAGCAGGGCGGGCCGGTTCATCAGCGCGCGGGCGACGCCGACCCGCTGCCGCTCCCCGCCCGACAGCACCACCGGGTAGGCGTTGCGGCGGTCGGCGATGCCCAGCTCGTCGAGCAGCTCCATCGCCCGGGCCTGGGCCTGCTTGCGCGACGTGCCGAGCAGCTGCGCGGCCAGCATCACGTTCTCCAGCACCGGCAGGTCGTCGAGCAGGTTGAAGAACTGGAAGACCATGCCGATGCGGCGGCGCCGGTACCGGGCCAGTTCGGCCTCTCCCATCGCCGTGATGTCCTCGCCGCGCACCACGACCGTGCCCGCGGTGGGCCGGTCCAGGCCGGCGATCATGTTGAGGAGGGTCGACTTGCCCGACCCCGACGGGCCCATCACCGCGACGGCCTGACCGGCCTGGATGTCGAGGCTCACCCCGGCGAGCGCGGCGGTCTCGCCGTACTCCTTGCGTACGTCCATCAGCTGGACCATCAGTTCCATGCCGGTGACGGTACGAGCCGCGCCCCCGCCCGCGCGTCAGGTCCTGGAGGTAACTCCGGGGCCGGGTCAACCGAGGGATGCACGGCCGTGGACCGCCGGGATGATGCGCTCCGTTCGGGTCTGGCGGCAGGATGGGCGGATGCTGCCTGCGTGGCTCGTGCCCCTCCTCGCCGCGATCCCGTGCACATGGGCCCTGTGGGAGCGGCGCAGGCGCCGCGCCGTGCTCGGGGCGCGGACCTGGCTGCTGGAACGCGAACGCGAGGGCGCCGCACGCCGGGCCGTCGAAGAGGAGCGGGCCCGGGTGGCCCGGGACCTGCACGACATCGTCAGCCACAGCGTCAGCGTCATGGTCGTGCAGGCGGGCGCGGCCCGGCACGGCGTCGACGGCGAGGCCGAGGAGGCGCTGCTGGCCGTCGAGCGGACCGGCCGGGAGGCGATGACCGAGCTGCGGCACCTGCTCGGCGTCCTCGCGCCCGCCCCGGACGGCGACGGTGAGGCGTTCGCCCCGCAGCCGTCGCTGGCGCACCTGGGGACCCTCGTCGACCGGATCGCGTTCGCTGGCCTGCCGGTCGACGTGCGGGTGACCGGCGAACCGTGCCCGCTCCCCGCCGGGATCGACGCGACCGGCTTCCGCGTCGTCCAGGAGGCGCTCACCAACGCGCTGAAGCACGGCACCTCCGGGGCGACGGCGGAGGTGACGGTGAGCTACGGGACGCGGAGCCTGCGGCTGGAGGTGCTCAACACCGGCCCGAGCGTCCTCACCGGGACGGGCCCCGCCCCACCCGAGGGCAGCGGCGGCCGGGGCCTGGCCGGGTTGCGCGAACGGGTCGCGGTGTACGGCGGCGACCTCGACGCGCGGCGGCGGCTGGGCGGCGGCTACCGGGTGCGTGCGCGGATCCCCCTGGAGCGGCCGTGACGCGGGTGCTGATCGCCGACGACCAGACACTGGTGCGCGGCGGCTTCCGGATGATACTCAGCAGGTCGGGGATCGAGGTGGTCGGCGAGGCAGCCGACGGGCTGGAGGCGGTCGCCGCCGCGCGGCGGCTGCGGCCGGACGTGGTGCTGATGGACATCCGGATGCCCGGCATGGACGGCCTGGAGGCCACCCGCCGCGTCCTGGCCGACGACCCGGCGTGCCGCGTACTGATCCTGACGACCTTCGACCTCGACCGGTACGTCTATTCCGCGCTCGCCGCCGGAGCCAGTGGTTTCCTGCTGAAGGACGTCACCCCCGAACACCTCGTGGCGTCGGTGCAGCTGGTCGAAACCGGGGACGCGCTGCTCGCCCCCTCCATCACCCGCCGCCTCGTCGAGCGGTTCGCCCGCCCCGCCCCTGAGCCCCAGGGCCTGGACGTCCTGACCCCGCGCGAGAAAGAGGTGCTCCGCCTGGTGGGCGGCGGCCTGTCCAACACCGAACTGGCCGCCCACCTCCACCTGAGCGAGGCAACGGTCAAAACCCACGTCACCCGCATCTTCGCCAAACTAGGCCTGCGCGACCGAGCCCAGGCCGTAGTAGTCGCCTACGAGTCAGGCCTAGTAATCCCCGGCACCCCCAACTGACCTAACAAGCACAGCCTCCGCTCAGGCTCGGTGAACCAGACGGCTGAGGAGACGGCGGAACTTGAATGGCCCAGCAAAGGCGCGCGAGCGGTAAGCCGCACGGCGACACCTACAAGCCGCTGTGGAGGGCCTACGGACAACCGAGAGCCGGGCGTTAAGTGATGGTTCCTCGGGCATCGTCCTGATTGAATGCCAGCGTGGCGTTGGATGTGGGGCGGCTCCGGGCTGAGCATGACGGCACCCTGCGGGGCCACGTTCGAATGCCTCCGCGGATCGGCACCGTCGTAGAGCGGATCGGTCCGCTGAACCTCACGCACTACGGCACCCATTGCGTCGTTGACCATCCCCCGCTGGACGCGGAGGGCTCGGCTTCGGCCGTACGGCTTGCCGAGCAGGTGCAGGCGTCCGCGGCCGCACGTGCGGAACCGGTGGAGTGGCGCGTGTTCCACCACGACGTAGCGGCGTCCCACCTGAGCGCCGTGCTCGACACGGCCGGCTTCTCCGCAGGTTGGGAGCGCAGTGTCCTGGTCGGTGAGGTCGCCGAGCTCGACTTCCCCGAGCCGGAACCGGAGGGGAAAGCCGGATCGGTCCGGTGGGACGAACCACAGGCGCAGCAGGCACTCGACCTTGCGGCCCGAACCGGCCCGCATCGGGTCCCCTTGGCGAACTGGCACGCAATGCGTTCCATCCCGTACTGGGACGTCGAGGTCCGTGTGCTGACCCGCTGCGGAATGGTCACCGCGGCCTGCTGGCTGGAAAACGTCTCCGACACCGCCTACGCCGTCATCGGAGGGCTGACCGCAGCCCGCCCCGACCTCCTGGCTCAACTGCCGCTGTGGCGGTTCCGGTCGCCGCCCAAGCAATTCCTGGTCGCCGACGCCGACGGGGAGGTGCGTGACGTCCTGCTCGCCACCGGATTCCGTGAGGTGACGGACCGTACGATCCCACCACTGGAACCCGCCGGGCGAACCCGCGGTGACCCCGCCCGCGAGGCACTCGCTCTACAACGGTGAGGCCGGACGGATCGCGCGCCTCTGCGAGGCCCGCGTCGGCTTCGACTATGAGAGCGGCAGAGGACGCTACCGTGCGCCGGCCGACTCGGACCGCTGGTTCTACGGCCTGCTCGGCGGCCGCGACGACCCGGCGATCGCGGCCGCCGAAAGCGTCATCGAACGCGGCCTGCGCGCCTGTGTCCGCCCGGGCGAATGGGTGTACGAGCACCGTCCCTACCTCAACGGATGGGAGTTCGACCCGCACCGCGTCGGCGGCCCCGGACAACCGTCCTGGCCGGGAAGCGCCATCGCCGACGAGGAGTTCCAGTTCCTCACCACCGCGGATGCCCGCCTGGGCACGTTCGGCCACCACGTCGAACAAACCCTTGTCGTCTTTGGAGAAGACCTCCTCGCACAGGTCGCGGAAGATTTGAACCGACTACTCGGCGGCGGGACCTGGGCTTTCGGTTCGTAGACCTCCTACCTGACCGAAGGTTCTAGTGAGCATTAACCCAGGTCAATCAACTATCGAATCGAGCATGGCCTGACGCATCTCCTCGCGGCGTGACGCCAGGTAGGCCCGACCGCCTCATCCATCAGACGGCTGCGATGCCAGATGGGCCAGAAGGCTGGTGAAGTGTCGGCGGGTGAGGGTGAGGTGTTCGGCGGTGAGGTTCTTGCTGTCGCGGATGCCGATGCGGCCGTCGAGGTCGGCGATCTCGACGCACTCGCCTTCGGCGCCGCCGCTGTGGCTGCTCTTGCGCCAAGGGGACCGGAGCAGTTCGGGAGCGCTCATGATTGCGGCGCTGTCTCGTCGATGAGTTTCAGCGAAGCGGTCTGGTTCAGCGCTGCTGACCGCAACGGTTCGAACGTCTCCCGCGTCCGCGATGATCGGCATGTAGCAAGGCGGGTGCGAACGGTTGAGTACCTGCTGGCGGGCAGCCGGAAGTCGACCAGCATCTTGGCGTTGCGCGCATATTTCGGCAGGGCCGACGGTGATGAGTTCCCGCGTGTACTGGGGGATCTGGAGAAGCCCGGGGACGATGCCGGGCTTGAAGTTACGGATCTCGGCGGCGTCCTCGTCGAGGCCTGCCAGGTCAGGCGCGGCGGTGGAGATGCGGCACTTGCGAGCCGTACCTGTGAGGTGGCTTGTGGGGGCAAGGTGGGTGAGGGGCTCGCGGAGGGCGCTGTGATCGATGACGGGGGTCAGGCTGACCTCGGGGCGAGGTCGATGTGCTCGCCGTCAAGGCGGGGTGCCGCGATGTCCTGACGTGGATACAGCCGCACGAACGTCTGCTCGTCCCACATCACCAAGCAAGGAAGACGCTCTGCGGTGGTCAGTCGGGCGATATCGATGGAGGACACCACTCCCCAATACCATCGGGCCGGCTCGCTTCGTTGTGGGATGTCCAGCTCCAACTCCATGTGCATGATGAGGCGGTTCCTGCGGGTGTTCGCGTTGGGCACCTGATAGTTGACGACACGGGCTGCTCCGCGAACTCCCTGCTCGGCGAAACGCCGGTCGATCTCCGCCTGGACCTTCTTGGCCTCACGGCCGAACAACATGAACCCCGTGAAGGAAAGCACCACGGTGGCGATGATTCCGGCTTGAAGTGCGAGCCACCCCGTCTCGGCCGAGACCAGGTCGGTAACCGCAGCCAGCACCGCTGCGCTGATTCCTCCTAGGAACGAGACCACTGCCGCTACAACGACTAGGAGAAGGGGTATATGCGAACTTTTTCTCTGCGTCACGCCCACAGAGATTAGCAGAATGCCCGAATTGGGTCCTTGTGTCCCGAATGAAGGGAAGGGGGGCTCTGTTCAGAGCCGCCGGGCGCGGGGCGCAAGGGGGGCGACGGGGCCCGTCTGGCGCCGACCGGAGATCAAGACACCCAGGTGCTGGCGCTGAGCCCGGCGCGAGATCGAGCACCAGGAGTTGCTGCCCGCGCCACGTCGTGAGCCGCAAGGCAGTGATCTCGGACCAGGGCAGGAAGGTGTGGTCGGGCGCAGTGTCGATACTGCAGCGCAGCCCATGGCGGACAAGAGCATCGCGACCGCGGGGACGCGTGGTTGGGGGAAGTAAGCACGCCACGACCATGCTGCTGCCCGTCCGGGCCGGGAGCGGTCTGTCGTAGCCCCGCGTCTGCGCGCCGCTGGTCAGGCGGCCCAGCCGAGGGCTGTGGGTGGGTCGGCGGTCCGCGGCTGCGTTGTCCGCGGCTCGGTTGCACGCGGCTCGGTTGTTCGTGGCTCGGTTGTTCGTGGCTCGGTTGCCCGTGGCTCGGTTGCACGCGGCTCGGTTGTTCGTGGCTCGGTTGTGCGGGGGTTGGTTGTGCGGGGGTTGGTTGTGCGGGGGTCGGTTGTGCGGGGGTCGGTTGTTCGTGGCTCGGTTGTGCGGGGGTCGGTTGTTCGTGGCTCGGTTGCGCCGGGCTCGGTTGCGCCGGGGTCGGTTGTTCGTGGGTCGGTTGTGCGGGGGTCGGTTGTTCGTGGGTCGGTGATTGGCGGGGTGGTTGCCCGTGTGTCGGGTGGTGGGAGGAGTTGGTAGGTGTAGCGGCCGGTGGGGTCGTGGGTGGTGCGGATCTGTTGGGGGTTGGTGTGTTTGTAGCGGTTGTGCCATCCGCAGCACAGGGCCAGTTTGTCGATGTCGGTTGGGCTGTTGCCGAGGGCCCATCCGTTGACGTGATCGACTTCGCACAGGGTGCCGGGGACTTCGCAGCCCTGGACGGCGCAGGTGGGGTAGAGGGCTTCCAGGACCTGGCGTTGGGCTGCGGTGGCGAACCGGACCTTGTGTCCCAGGTAGAGGGGCGTGTTGCCAGTGCCCAGCAGGAGGGGTGAGACTCCGGCAGCCAGGGCGAGGCGACGCGCCTGAGCTGCCGGGATCGGGGTGCCGTCGGCGAGGCGGGCGGGTGCCTGGCCGCCGGTGAGGGTGTCCAGGTCGCAGATGAGGGTGACCTTGGTTGCTTTGTGTCCACCGGCCAGGACGCTGCTCAGTGCGGCAGCCGTCCGCTCGGCCGAGTCCCGGTGGTCATCGGGCCCGGCGGGTTTCGTCAGCGGGCCCAGGGTGCCGTCCCAGACGGCGGCGTCCTCGGCGTTCAGCCAGCCGTTGATGTAGCGGCCGCCGTCGAGGGAGCGGGTTCCGGTGATCCAGGACCGCTCATACCCGCGCTGCACGTCATCGGGAGCTGTCTCCTGCCCGTCGCGTTCGGCGATGACCTCGCGGATCCGCCGTCCAAGCACCGCCACCTTCCCCGCCGAGAACCCCTGCCCGACCTTCTCCAGCAGCAGCGTCTCGGCCCTCGCGCAGTCGTCATCATCCAATCGGGCGACGGCGTCGGCCACCGTTGAGGCGTACCCGTAGGACAACTCACCGCTTGAGAGCAGGGCGGACACGGTGGGGAGCCGGTGGAGTTGGCGGGCCAGGTTGACGCGTTCCTTGGCGCGCGCATCGCGCATGCCCAGCCGGGACCGCAGCCACGTCTGCGTGGACGGAAACCCCCACCGGTGCGTCTCGCCGGTCGCGTCGACCTGGGCGACGAACCCGGCCAACGCGGCCTCGTGGGCGTCGGACGCTGCGGCTAGCGTCTCGGCGAGTCTCATGCATGCCGCAGCGGACTCGGGGGCGGGGCGGCTGGCGAGTTCGGCGGCGATCGCGACGGCGGCGTCCACCAGTTCCTGGGTGGACGCCACGCCGAGATCCATATCCGTGACCGAACACATGCACAGAGTATATCGAGCAGGTGTGCTAATAGATGCGAAATTGAAGACCGATTATTGTTACTGCGAGGATAGGCAAAATCCGTAGAAGGTGGAATCTGATGTGCATGCTTATGGAAGTCGGGCATTCCTCTTAATGTGACCAACGCCTGGGGGTTCTGTCGCGCCTACCGGAAACGTTTCCCGATGAGCTCCGCCAACGTCCGCACCCACGCCCGTTCCGTGTCGATGGGGTGGGTAAGACTGGGGACCTCAGCCGAGAAGCCGTGCCAGTCCTGCGGATCGCTGTCGTCGTCCTCCGGCTCATGGCGATGGCGTGGAGGGGCGGAGGCGTTCCTGGCGCCAAGCCCGGACGCGGGGCGATGATGGTCTTTGTGCGTGTTGAGGACGACCTGCTCTGGGAGGCCGCCGACCGGAACGGCTGGGGCCTACGGTGGCTCCGCCATGTCGTGGCGGCGGCCGCCCTCGCCGGCTTCGGCGGCCTGCTATGGCTGGGCGGCGAGCCGTTCGTCTCCGTCGCGGCGTTTTGCGGAGCGTCGCTCCACGCGATCTGGAGCACCGCCTACTGGCTGCGGGACCGACGGCGCTTGGTCCGGGTGACCGTCGTCGACGACGGCATGCGCCGCATCCGCTTGCACCGCGCCAACGGGCGGACCGCCGACCACGACCCCCACATGGTGCACACGGTGCACATCACTCACCGAGGTCACGACTACGACCCCGACCATCCGTCGCTACTCGGCCCGGGAGCGGGAACTGCGACACTGCGGCTGCGGATCGCGGGCCGGCAGTTCACCAGCCGTTGGGCCGGGCTCAACTCCGCAGAGCTTGATCGGGTGGAGCAGTCCTGGCGCACCGTCTGTCCGGAGGCCGCCATGGATGGCAAACGCATACCGGGGAAGTTCGCGGGCTACTCCTACTGACCCTTGGCTGCTCAGATCAGTCTCTGCTGAGTAGTCGAGGCCGAACTGCGGGCTACGCCTCCGCCACCGGGTGTCGATAGGCGCTGCCGCTGGTTGGACGGGTCGCTGGCGCTGGTTGGACGGGTCGCTGGCAGGGCGGCCGCGGCGCAAGACCTCGCCCCCGGACGTGCCCGGGCCTTCCACGAGCGCGGCCAGCGTGGCGCCACCCGCGGGGACGTTGCCGGGCGAACGGGGACCTTCGGTGTCACATTCCGCTGGCGCTGAGCTTCCTGGGCACCGAAGACCAGCCGCCTACTCCTGCCCGGAGCGTGTCTCCGGGGACGTCTGCAGGACGTCCGGCCGGCGGTGCCGAAAGACGAGGACGAGCGCCGTGAGCCCGTCGGTTTCAGCTCCGGTGGGCTCGGGTCTCGCCACTTTTGCGGTGGCCGCGCTTCGGCCCTGCTCCTGCGCTAGCGAGTTGTGGTGGTCATGGCCGGGATGCCAGATGGACCAGGAGGCTGGTGAAGCGTTGGCGCGTGAGGGTGAGGTGTCCGGCGGCGGGGTTCTTGCTGTCGCGGATGCCGATGTGGCCGTCGAGGTCGGCAACTTCGATGCACTCGCCTTCGTCTGGGCCGCTGTGGGTGCTCTTGCGCCAGTAGGGCGGGGTGGTCATGGCCGTGCGGCGAGGCGAGTGAGGAGGGCGGCGAAGGTCTGGCGTGTGAGGATGATGTGCCCGGCGGACGGGTTCTTGCTGTCGCGGATGCCCACGCGACCCTCAAGAGGGGCAAGCTCGATGCATTCGCCCTCGTCACCGCCGCTGTAGGTGCTCTTGCGCCAGAGGGAGCGGGGCAGCTCAGGAGTGTTCATGATTGCGACGCTATCTCGTCGATGAGTCTCAGCGAAGCGGTCCTGTCCAGAGTGGCCGAAAGCAGCAGCTCAAATGTCTCCACATGCGCTGCGACCTTGTCCTCGGCCTCCACGAAAATGCTCTGGGCAAAATGATCGACCACAGAGACGGTGAGACGGCCGGGCGGACGCAAGGAGATGAGATGGTGGGGGCTGGCAAGCCACAGATACTTGCTGGCACTGCTGGAGAGCACGCGCAGATCCACGTGATCGAGGCGAGCCACTTCGGCCAGCCTCCGAATCTGTGCTCTTTGGATCTCGGGGTCGCTGCTGACCCGGTTGCTCAGGACCGCCTCCGCGATGATCGGTACGTAACGAGGCGGGTCGGGGCGGTTCAGCACCTGCTGGCGTGACACCCGAAAGTCGACAAGCCATTTGGCATTGCGCGGGTGCTTGATAGGTCCTGCGGTAATGAGTTCACGGGTGTAGTCGGGGATCTGGAGGAGCCCGGGGACGATGCAGGGCTGGAAGGTGCGAATCTCTGCGGCGTCCTCTTCCAAGCTGGCCAGGTCGAGGGCAGCGGCGGAGATGCGGCCCTCTCGTTCCCGCACCCACTTACCTGGCGTGTGGGTGGCGAGGTGGAGGAGGGATTCGCGGAGGGGGCCGTCTTCGATCTCGTAGAGGTCGAGTAAGTCGCTGAGTTCCTCGGGGGCGATGGCCTGGAGGCCGTTCTCGACCATGCTCATCCAGCCCTGGGAGCGGCCGAAGCGGCGGGCCACGGTGGCGACGGTCAGGTTGTGGTGGTCGCGGGCTTTGCGGAGCGCCGAGCCGATCCGGCGCTGGCGAACGGTGGGGGCGTTCCCGGAAGGCATCTTTCAAGGGTGTCACCGAGTGTGGCGATCCGTACACGGAATGGCGGCCGGTTGAACGTTCAGTCGGAGAACCTTCAGGCGCTAGGACACGAGGGCTTCGGGCGGTGAGTGTGGCGGGCGACTCCGAATCGAAGGGAGGCGCACGATGGGAGCGCCCGAGACGAGAAGAACCCCGCCGAGACGGGAGGCGCCGCCCACTGCGGCCCGGCGTGGAGTGTCGTGGGTGGCGGGGTGATGAGCGGCGAACTCGTCGTGCTCGGCGCGGTGACGCTGCCGGGCGTCCACCGGTCGGTGCGGAACGCGCGGCGGTTCCTGCGGGACATGCTGCCGCCGGGCCATCCCGGGCTGGACGACCTGATGACGGTCGGGAGCGAGACCGTCTGCAACGCCATCACCCATACGGCCTCGGGTGACGGCGGCTGGGTGACGGTCAGCCTGCTGGCGGGGGAGGGCGTCCACCGCCTGGAGGTCGCCGACGATGGGGCGGACGGCAGGCGCCCGCGCGTCAAGGCGGAGGACGGCACCGAGAGCGGACGCGGCATGCGGGTCGTCGAAGCCCTCTCGGATCGCTGGGGCTACCGCACGGACGGCGACCGCACGATCGTGTGGGCGGAGTTCCGTTTCGAGAATTCGTTCGGAAACTCCGACAGGGGGCTGTCGCGGGGCTCTTCCACGCTGGTGGCAGCAGCGTTCGAAAGAGGAGATCCATGACTGTTCCCGCGTTCAACACCGTCACGTGGTTCCAGATCGGCACCGACGCGCCGGAGGAGGCGCGCCGCTTCTACGGCGACATGTTCGGCTGGAACTTCGGGGCCGACGGCGACGGCTACGACCTGGTCAGCTACCCGGGCGCCGAAGTGCCGTCCGGCGGCATCTCCCACGAGCCGGACGCGTCCCGCAACCACGCGATGTTCCTGGTCCTCGTGGAGGACGTCGACGCCGTCTGCGACCAGACCGTGAAGACCGGCGGCAAGGTGGCCATGCCGACGCTGACCACCGGCAAGGGCCTCAAGTTCGCCTACCTGCAGGACCCGTCCGGCAACACCTTCGGCGTCTTCACGCCCCCGTCGTCCTGACGCCGGACGCGCAAAGGCCCCGGGGAACGAATCCCCGGGGCCCTTCGCGCAGCAGATGATCGCGGCCTACACCTCCGCGATCACCGTCACCGCCCTGACCTCAACCACGGCCGCGGGTCGGGCGGCCGGAAGGCGCTCTGAGCGCCTGGAGGTCGCACGACCCGTCGAGCCGGGCGACCGCAGCGACACGACACAAATCCGCACGGGCACGGAAGCCCTCACCGTGGCTGATTCTCGTTCCCTTGCGGTGCCGCGCGAGCGCGTCGGCGACGCTGGTGTCCTGCCGCCCCTGCACGGTCGTCATCCCGGCCCTCC
>NZ_JBEZJP010000214.1:0-13161 GCF_040653175.1 Actinomadura sp. NPDC048032 | reverse complement strand
GGCGATCGCGAGGCAGAGCAGAACCAGGAAGCACCAGCTGGGGGCGGTCGGCGCTCGTGGTCGCGCCGACCGCGCCGAGCACGTCCGCCCACAGCTCGCCCGCCTCCTCCTGCGCGCGGGCCAGCTCCTCGCGGAACTGCGCGTCCCGGCTCGTCAGGTAGAGCGCGGGCAGCGACGCGGGGTCGAAGTCGCGGACGACGACCTCGCAGCCGAGCCGCTCCACCGCCCGCTGCGCCGCCGCGAGGAACGGCCGCAGCGCCAGCTCCGCCGCCGGGTCGAGGACGCCGAAGGTGGTGGTCAGCTCGGCCGCGTCCAGCCGCGCGAGCCGGATGTCGGGATCGAGGTCCGGCAGCCGCTCGATGATCTCGGTGTCGTGGACGTAGCCGCCGTTGACCAGGCCCACGCCCTGGGCGCCCGCGACCGCCGCGAGCCGCCGGAACTCGTCCACGTCCGCGGTGAACCGGCCGTCCGGGTGGCGGCGGCGGAACTCGTGCAGGGTCATCGGCCCGGAGGACGTCTCGTACTCCAGCCACCGGTCGACGATCCGCAGCATGTCGTCGTCGTGCAGGGCCATCGCCTTGACGCCGAGCTGGTGCAGCCGCAGGAAGGCCCGCAGCCGCGCCGGGTCGGTCTCGGCGAGCTTCACCAGCCACTGCCGCAGCACCTCGCCGAGGCCGTGCCGGGTCGATTCGAGCAGCTCGTCCTCGTAGAGGGCCTCGCGGCTCGCGGTCGGCCGCAGCTCCCCCGCGTCCACGACGCAGCGCGCGAAGAACGCCCAGTCGGGAAGCAGTCCCTCGACGCTCTCGGCCAGCAGCATCCGCTTCAGGTAGACGCGGTGCGCGGCGCGCGCGGACGGCGACACCGGTTCGGGCAGGACGAACGCGACGCCCGTCAGCCCGGCCTCCGGCACGTCGAGGTCCACGACGTCGAACGGGGTGAACCCGCAGACCTCCTCGCAGTACCGCTCCAGCGCCCGCCTGCGGTCGGCGGGATCGCGGTAGGACGCCCGCCACGGCGGCCCGTCGCCGGTGACTGCCACGCCGTCCACGACCAGCTCGACCGGGAGGAGCGACCCGTAGGTGGCGGCCAGCTCGGCGACGACCGGCGGGCTGAGCAGCTCCCCCGCGCCCGGCCGCGCCCGCAGCGTCACCGTCGTGCCCGGCTCGTCGCGCTCGCCCGGCTCGACCAGGTAGCTGCCCTCGGACCGTCCCGTCCACCGGACGGCGCCGCCGCCGCGCGCGGACCGCGTCACGACCTCGATCTCGTCCGCGACGAGGAACGCCGACAGCAGCCCGATCCCGAACTGGCCGAGGAAGTCGTGCCGCGCGAAGCCCAGTTCGTCCCGCTTGGACGACCGCCCGATGGTCGCCAGCAGCGTGTGCACCTCGTCCTCGGTCAGGCCGACGCCGTCGTCGTGGACGCGCAGCACGCCGCCGCCCGTCTCGATCTCGACGCGGCCGCCGGCGCCGCGCGCGGTGATCGCGTCCACCGCGTTCTGCAGCAGCTCCCGCAGGTAGACGCGCGGGCTCGCGTAGAGGTGGCGGCTCAGCAGATCCACCACGCCCCGCAGGTCCACCTGGAACGCCTGTTCGGCCACCGGCACGCCTCCCCCGATCACTTTCCGAGCGATCACACCCTAGCGACCGATACCGACGCATTCAGATCATTTGCCGTCGCCACCGCGTGATCGCCGCCCCGCCGCCGCCCGGAATCGGCCCGGACGCGGACGAGCCCCGGACCACGGGGTCCGGGGCTCGTCGGCGCTCAGGTCAGATGAGGCCGAGCTTGCGGACCGCCTCGCGCTCCTCCGACAGCTCCGCGACGGACGCGTCGATCCGGGCGCGGGAGAAGTCGTCGATCTCCAGGCCCTGGACGATCTCCCACTTCCCGTCCGCGGCGGTGACCGGGAAGGAGGAGATCAGGCCCTCGGGGACGCCGTAGGAGCCGTCCGACACGACCGCCATCGACGTCCAGTCGCCGTCGGCGGTGCCGTTCACCCAGGTGTGCACGTGGTCGATCGCGGCGGACGCTGCCGACGCCGCCGACGACGCGCCCCGCGCCTCGATGATCGCGGCGCCGCGCTTGGCGACGGTCGGGATGAAGGTGTTCTCCAGCCAGTCCTGGTCGTTCACCGTCTCGGCGGCGTTCCTGCCGGCGATCTCGGCGTGGAACAGGTCCGGGTACTGCGTGGCGGAGTGGTTGCCCCAGATCGTCATCCTGCGGATGTCGGAGACCGAGGCGCCCGTCTTCTTCGCCAGCTGCGCGAGGGCGCGGTTGTGGTCCAGGCGCGTCATCGCGGTGAACCGCTCGGCCGGGACGTCCGGCGCGTGCTGCTGCGCGATCAGCGCGTTGGTGTTGGCCGGGTTGCCGACCACGAGGACCTTGACGTCGTCGGCGGCGCCGGCGTTGATCGCCTCGCCCTGCGGCTTGAAGATGCCGCCGTTGGCCTCCAGCAGGTCGCCGCGCTCCATGCCCTTCGTGCGCGGGCGGGCGCCGACCAGCAGCGCCACGTTCGTCCCCTCGAACGCCCGGCCGGCGTCGTCGAAGATGTCGATGCCGGACAGCAGCGGGAACGCGCAGTCGTCCAGTTCCATCGCGGTGCCCTCCGCGGCCTTCACCGCCTGCGGGATCTCCAGCAGGCGCAGGCGTACGGGCACGTCCGCGCCGAGGAGGTGCCCGGACGCGATGCGGAACAGCAGCGCGTAGCCGATCTGGCCCGCGGCGCCGGTAACGGTAACGGTGACTGGGGTGCGAGTCATGCGTCCTTCTCCTGCTGTGACCTGACGGGGCTCAGGCGGCCATCCTTGGGAACCCGACCGCCCGAGAGGCCGCCCGCCCGCACTCCGTCGCGCGGGTTCTCTCGCCGTCGAGATAGTTGCGGTGCCAGGCTATCGCGCACGTCCCGCCCGCCACCGCGCAGGTGTGCCTCCCGGCACGCCCCCCGCCCCGAACAGGCGGAAGGCCGTCCCGGACGGATCCGGAACGGCCTTCACCCCGTATGCGCGGGGGCGACCGGCGAGGTGCTAGCCGCCGATCTTCTTCTGGAGGTTGGTGTCGAGCGCCTCCAGGAAGCCCTGCGTGGTCAGCCAGGGGGTCTCCCCGCCGACGAGCAGGGCGAGGTCCTTGGTCATCTGGCCGCTCTCGACGGTCTCGATGCAGACCTGCTCCAGCTTGCGGGCGAAGTCGATGACCTCGGGCTGGCCGTCGAGCTTGCCGCGGTGCTCCAGCCCGCGCGTCCAGGCGAAGATGGACGCGATCGGGTTGGTCGACGTCGGCTTGCCCTGCTGGTGCTGCCGGTAGTGCCGGGTCACCGTGCCGTGCGCGGCCTCGGCCTCGACGGTCCTGCCGTCGGGGGTCATGAGGACGGAGGTCATCAGGCCGAGGGAGCCGAAGCCCTGCGCGAGGGTGTCGGACTGGACGTCGCCGTCGTAGTTCTTGGCGGCCCAGACGAACCCGCCCTCCCACTTGAGCGCGGCCGCGACCATGTCGTCGATCAGGCGGTGCTCGTAGGTGAGGCCCTTGGCCTCGAACTCGGCCTTGAACTCGGTCTCGTAGATCTCCTGGAAGAGGTCCTTGAACCGGCCGTCGTAGGCCTTGAGGATCGTGTTCTTCGTCGACATGTACAGCGGCATCCCGCGGCTCAGCGCGTACCGCATGCTCGTCCGGGCGAAGTCGCGGATCGAGTCGTCGTAGTTGTACATGCCCATGGCCACGCCGCCGCCGGGGAACGAGGCGACCTCGAACTCCATCGGCTCGTCGCCGTTCTCGGGGGTGTAGGTGATCGTCACCTTGCCCGGGCCCGGCACGACGAAGTCGGTGGCCTTGTACTGGTCGCCGTGGGCGTGGCGGCCGATGATGATCGGCTTCGTCCAGCCGGGGACCAGGCGCGGGATGTTGGAGACAACGATCGGCTCACGGAAGATCACGCCGCCCAGGATGTTGCGGATCGTCCCGTTCGGGGACCGCCACATCTTCTTCAGGCCGAACTCTTCGACGCGCGCCTCGTCGGGGGTGATGGTCGCGCACTTCACACCGACGCCGTGCTCCAGGATGGCCTTGGCGGCGTCGACGGTGACCTGGTCGTCCGTGGCGTCACGGTGCTCGATCCCCAGGTCGTAGTACTTCAGGTCCACATCGAGGTAGGGCAGGATCAACTGGTCCTTGATGAATTTCCAGATGATCCGCGTCATTTCGTCGCCGTCGAGTTCGACGACCGGGCCCGCTACTTTGATCTTGGGCATGCTGTTGCTGTCCCTTTCCTACACCTGGCCAGCAGTCCTTGTAAGGCTCAACTGGCAAGGCTAGCCGAGGCGGTCATGAGGTCTAGACCTGGCCTTGCCCTGGGACCCGCCGCCTCCGGCCTGACCTGCGGCGACGCGCTAGCCCGGGGGCTCCTTGGCCGTCCGGGAGGAGCGCCCGGCGAGGAGCAGCCGCGCCCCGCGCACCATCATCGTGAACGCGATCAGCACGCCGAACGCGCCGGCGAGGACGAGCCCGGTCTTGTTCATCGGCGGGACGCTCAGCGACACGAACGCGACCATCTCGCCGAGGATCACGAGCGTCCAGCAGTCGACCGACCGGCTCCGGACGGCGAGCGGGCCGAGCTGCGACTCGGGGAGCAGCAGCCGGGCCAGCGCGCCGATGAGCAGCGCGGCGGCCATCAGGCCTGAGCCCTTGCGGAAGTAGTTGAAGGCGCACAGCGTGAGCCCCGCGCCGACGCCGCTGAGCACGAGGAGGTACGGCAGCCGCGCGAGCCAGTGCGGGGCGGCGCTCCTCCGACGCGGCGCCTTGCGCCTGCGCCGGTGCACCTGGGTGCTCATGGCACTCACGGTATAGGCAATCGGGCCCCGGCACGACATCGCGCACCCCTCCGGCGGGAGCGGTCCGCGGGGGGACGCGAATGAGTCGGGGCGGAGACGCAAGCGAGGCGGCGGGGGGAGCGTCCGGTTTGTCACACGCCGCCGAAATGCGGATGGGACCTATGTGCTCAAGGTGATGGCCGAGAGCCCGGAATCCCCTGCGCCATCGGTCCTACTCGCCAGTAGGAGGGTGTGACGGCATGGCACCCGGGTAACCCGGCAGACAGGGGTCGCTAACTAGCTGGGAGGACTGCCGTGGAGGGGCCGTTCATGCGGATCGAGGACAGCGGGCTGGTGGTGCCGCTGCGCCCCGACGTGACGACGGTCGGGAGAGGGAGAGGAGTGGACATCCGCCTCGACGACCCGTCTGTGTCCCGTTTGCACGCAGAGATCGTCCGACGTGGCCCGTACGTCTACGTGGTGGACATGGGCCTGTCCCGCAACGGGACGCGCGTCAACGGCCGGCCGATCGCCCGCCGTGTGCTGGAGGACGGTGACGTCGTGAGCTTCGGCACGGCGCGCTGCCGCTTGGGGGGCATCCCCCGTGAGGAGGTCGACCCGGACGTCGAACTGCGGCGCGCCGTCGCGCCCGAGCTCACCCGCCGGGAGGTCGACGTGCTGACCTCGCTGTGCCGGCCCGCACTGTCCGACGAGGCGTTCGTGGCGCCGGCCACGGCGCGCGACATCGCCGGCGAGCTGGTCGTCACGGAGGCCGCGGTCAAGCAGCACCTGCTGCGCCTCTACCAGAAGTTCCGGATCCCCGAGGGCGCCAACCGGCGCACCCGGCTCGCCAACGAGGTCATCGCGATGGGCCTCGTCCGCCCGCTGCCGCCGGTGCACGTGCCCCAGCAGGGCCGTCCGCCGATGGACGGGCGCGTCCCCGGGGTGCGCGGCACCACCGAGACGCGCCGGCCGGGCGCCACCGGCCACGCGCACGGCCCGGGCCGTCCGGCGCACAGCACGGCCGCGGGACGGAGGGCCAGCTGATGTGAGACCCGCGGTCGCCCTCCCCGGCAGCGCGACAGGAGGGCGATCGCTCAGCCCCCGATGAGGCCGCGTAAGTGACGGCGCGGCCCAGGGACTCGCCGGCGGGGGCCGCGGCCCGTGCCCGGCCGGCCCGGCGGGGCCGTCCGGTCGGGCTGGTGGTCAGACGGCCTGCCCTGTGGCCTGCTCGGCGGCCTCGACGACGTTCGCGAGGAGCATGGCGCGGGTCATCGGGCCGACACCGCCGGGGTTGGGCGCGACCCAGCCGGCGACGTCGCGGACGTGGGCGGCGACGTCCCCGGCGAGCTTGCCGTCCACGCGGGACACGCCCACGTCGAGGACGGCGGCGCCGGGCCTGACCATGTCGGCGGTGATGAGGCCGGGCACCCCGGCCGCGGCCACGACGATGTCGGCCTTGCGGGTGTGCTCGGCGAGGTCGCGGGTGGCGGTGTGGCAGAGGGTGACGGTCGCGTTCTCGGTGCGGCGGGTCAGCAGCAGGCCGAGGGAGCGGCCGACGGTGATGCCGCGGCCGACGACGGTGACCTCGGCCCCCTTCAGCGGGACGTCGAAGCGTCGCAGCAGCTCGACGATGCCCTTCGGCGTGCACGGCAGCGGGCCCGGCTGCATCAGGACGAGCCGGCCGAGGTTGACCGGGTGCAGGCCGTCGGCGTCCTTGACGGGGTCGATGCGCTCCAGCACGCGCTGCTCGTCGAGGCCCTTCGGGAGCGGCAGCTGGACGATGTAGCCGGTGCAGGCGGGGTCGGCGTTCAGCTCGGCGACGGCGCGCTCCACCTCGTCCTGCGAGGCGGTGGCGGGCAGGTCGCGGCGGATGCTCTCGATGCCGACCTCGGCGCAGTCGCGGTGCTTCATGTTCACGTACGAGTGGCTGCCGGGGTCGTCGCCGACCAGGACGGTGCCGAGCCCGACGGAGACGCCGCGCTCGCGCAGCGCCTCGACGCGGACCTTGAGGTTCGAGCGGATCTCGGCGGCCGTGGCCTTGCCGTCCAGAATCTGTGCCGTCATGCGTTCCTCCGCGTGGATCTCGGCGGGACCGGGCCCCGGGCGCACAGCCCGGCCGGATGGGTCCCGTCCACCCAGGCGCGCGGTGTCCGGACTGTCGTTCGCTCCCCGGTGGTGATCCACCTTGACCGCGCCAGTCGCGTAGGCCCCCATGCTAACCGGCCGCCCGGAGACGGCGGGCCCCGCGGCTCCGTGGAGGAGGCCCCCCAGCGAGTGGCTTGCGGAAAAGGGCGCCGAGTGGCTCTGCCGGAGGCCGCCCCCGGGGTCCTAGCGTGCTCCGCATGAACGAGGAATGGTTCGAGCGGCCCGTCCTGACCGGGCGGTACGTGCGGCTGGAGCCGCTGTCCGCGGAGCACGCCCCGGGCCTGTTCGAGGCGTCCAAGGACCCGGACCTGTGGACGTGGATGAGCCAGCGCCGGCCGGAGAGCGTCGCCGACATGCGCGCGCAGGTCGACCAGGCGCTGGCGGCCTGCGAGCGCGGGCTGCGCCTGCCCTGGGTCCAGATCGACGCGGTGACCGGGGAGGTCGCCGGGACGACGTCGTACTACGAGATCTCCCCGTCCGACCGCGGCCTGTGCATCGGCCACACGTGGATCGGGGCGCGGTGGCACCGGACGGGGCTCAACACCGAGGCGAAGCTGCTGCTCATGGGCCGCGCGTTCGCCGACCTGGGGGCGATCCGGGTCGGCTGGCACACGCACGTGAGCAACGAGCGGTCGCGCGCGGCGATCGAGCGGCTCGGGGCGGCGTTCGAGGGCGTCCACCGGAAGCACCGGATCCGCGCGGACGGCTCGATCCGCGACACCGCCGTCTACGCGATGACGGACGACGACTGGCCCGCCGCCGAACGCGCCCTGCGCGCGAGACTGCGCTGACGGCCGGTGGGCGGGGCGCTCAGTCCTCGGAGCGCTGGCGCCAGCCGATGAGGCGGTCGGTGCCGTGCCAGCCGAGCTGGGCGGCGAGCACCGCGGCCAGGAACGCGGCGACCAGCCCGATCACCTGGCGCGACTCCATCAGCAGCAAGTCGGCCTGGTAGACGACGCCGAGCATGAGGGACATCAGCAGATTCATCCTGCCTCCACCACGGAACGCCCGCGCCGGGGTCAAGGGAGGGTCACAGGGGGGCGCGGCAGCCTGAGGGTACCTGCCCGGCGGCCGTGTGTGGTCCCGCGCCGCGGAACGGGTCGCGCGAGGGCGGCCGGGCGGGCCGCCGTCAGTGGATGATCGCGATGAAGATCAGACAGCAGATGATGTTGACCATCCAGCTGTTGTTCGTCATCCACTCCCGCGCGCGGGGCATGGCGCGCTCGGCGCGCCGGTGGAACAGCAGCACGGCGAGCAGCGGCAGCGCCGCGACCAGGAGGGTGGCCCCGACGAAGACGGCGGCCTCCGCCGCGCCCTCGTGGTGCTGCTCCAGGTTGGCCCCCACCGTGAGCATCACGATGATGTCGGAGGGCATCAGGATGATCAGCAGCAGCCCGGTCTTGAACGCCCGGCCCGGCCCGGCGTTCATCAGCGAGCCGAGCCACTTGGGCGGTTCGATCGTGGCCCGTTTCACGTAGTTGCGCACGATGGCGGCCAGCAGCAGCGCGATCAGCACATACTGGACGATCTTGCCGACCGAGCTGTCGTCGGACGGCTTGCCGATGTCCACGCTGTTGCCCACCAGCGCGAAGATGCCCCGCGCGGCGGCGACGCCCGCGCTCGCCGAGATGGCCACGCCCGCCAGGAACGCCAGGGAGACCCGCACGGGCCTCGGGGTCGTCACCAGGATGATCGCCGACATGATCTGGGGACCCGCCATCATCGTGATGGCCAGCGGGAGCACCTGAAAGCTCATGGCCCCTCCCCGCCGTGGCTCCCGCCGCACGGGAGACGCCCCTCGTCAGGGCTCACGCTAGAGGAGCGACCGGGGCTCGATCCGCCGGCCGGCGCGTTCTTGACCGGGAGCTGATCCTTTTTTCTGCCCCGAGGTCCGCCCGATGGCCCGCGCCAGGGACGCGGCTGACCCGCGTCTGGGGAGCGCGGACGCGACGCCCCGCGGCGGCACGGGCCGGGAAGCGCGCAGGCGCGCCGGCGGGACGTTCCCCGCCGGCGCGCCCGGCGGACGGCGCGCCTCGCGGCCCCTCAGTGGAAGAAGTGCCGGACGCCGGTGAAGTAGAGGGTGATGCCGGCCTTCTCCGCCGCGGCGATCACCTTGTCGTCGTTGACGGACCCGCCCGGCTCGACGATCGCGCGGACGCCCGCCTCGGCCAGCACCTCCAGGCCGTCCGGGAACGGGAAGAACGCGTCGGACGCGCCCACCGACGCCGCGGCCCGCTCCTGCCCGGCCCGCGCGACGGCGAGCTTGGCGGAGTCGACCCGGTTGACCTGGCCCATGCCGACGCCGACGGTGGCGCCGTCCGCGGCCAGCAGGATCGCGTTGGACTTCACCGAGCGGATCGCCCGCCACGCGAACGCGAGGTCGCGCAGCGTCGCCTCGTCCGCGGCGGCGCCGGTCTTGAGCTCCCAGGAGGACGGGTCGTCGCCGGGGGCGTCCACGCGGTCCACGTCCTGCAGCAGCACGCCGCCGTCGACGCGCCGGTACTCGACGCCGCCCGCCGGGGCGTCCGGGCAGACCAGCAGGCGGATGTTCTTGAAGCGGTCCTTCAGGACCGTCACGGCCTCGTCCTCGAAGGACGGGGCGACCAGCACCTCGGCGAAGCTCTCGGTGACCTGGCGGGCCATCGCGGCGGTGACCGGCCGGTTCGCCGCGATCACGCCGCCGTACGCCGACACCGGGTCGCAGGCGTGCGCCCTGCGGTGCGCCTCGGCGATGTCCGCGCCGACCGCGATGCCGCACGGGTTGGCGTGCTTGATGATCGCGACGCACGGCTCGGTGAAGTCGTAGGCGGCGCGGCGCGCGGCGTCGGTGTCGACGTAGTTGTTGTAGGACATCTCCTTGCCGTAGAGCTGCTCGGCCCCGGCCAGGCCGCTCTCGCCCGGCGAGCGGTACAGGGCGGCCCGCTGGTGCGGGTTCTCGCCGTACCGCAGGGTGTTCGAGCGCTCCCAGGTGGCGCCGAGGAAGTCGGGCCACCGCGTCTCGGCGGCGGTCTCGTCGGGCGCGTAGTCGCCGGCGAACCAGGACGCGACGGCCACGTCGTAGGACGCGGTGTGCGCGAACGCCCGCGCGGCCAGGCGGCGGCGCTCGTCCAGGGTGAAACCGCCGGCGTTCACGGCGTCCAGGACCGTCCCGTAGGCGGACGGGTCCACCACGACGGAGACGCTCGCGTGGTTCTTCGCGGCGGCGCGGACCATCGTGGGCCCGCCGATGTCGATCTGCTCGACGCACTCGTCCGGCGTCGCGCCCGAGGCCACCGTGTCGGCGAACGGGTACAGGTTCGCGACCACGAGGTCGAACGGCTCGACGGCCAGGTCGTCGAGCTGCTGGAGGTGGTCCTCCTTGCGCCGGTCGGCGAGCAGGCCCGCGTGCACCTTCGGGTGCAGGGTCTTGACCCGTCCGTCCAGGCACTCGGGGAACCCGGTGAGCTTCTCCACCCTCATCACCGGGACGCCGGCCGCGGAGATCCGGCCCGCCGTCGACCCGGTCGAGACGATCTCCACTCCGGCCTCGTGCAGGCCGCGGGCCAGCTCCTCCAGCCCGGACTTGTCGTACACGCTGATCAGCGCGCGCTTAATCGCCACCCGACTCACCGGTCGAGCTCCCCTCTTGATCGGACGAACCCCTGCCAGACGAACCGCTGTCGGACGGACCCGGGGCGGAGGTCTCGCCGCCGGGCGAGTCCGCGCAGGTCCGGCACTTCATCGAGACCCGCCTGCCGCGCACGGTCCACCCGTCGCGGGCCAGCCGTCCGACGACGTCGACCAGGAGCCGGCGCTCCACCTGCTTGATCCGCTCGTGCAGGGAGTCTTCGTCGTCATGCCAGCCCACGGGGACGGTCTCCTGGGCGATGACGGGTCCGGTGTCCACGCCTTCGTCGACGAAGTGAACCGTACAGCCCGTGACCTTCACCCCGTACGCCAGGGCGTCCCGTACGGCGTGCGCGCCGGGGAAGGACGGCAGCAGCGCGGGGTGGGTGTTGACCGTCCGGCCGCCGAAGCGCGCCAGGAACCGCGGGCCGAGGATCTTCATGAAGCCGGCGGACACCACGAGGTCGGGCTCGTGCTCGGCGACCGTCTCGGCGAGCGCCGCGTCCCAGTCGTCCCGGGACGGAAAATCCGGTATGCAGAGAGTGAAAGTCGGCAATCCCGCCCGTTCGGCGCGTGCGGTTCCGCCGATATCGGGGCGGTCCGCCCCCACGGCCACCACTTCCGCCCCGTAGGCTGGATCCGCGCACGCGTCGAGCAGCGCTTGTAGGTTGGTCCCCGCGCCGGAGACGAGGACGACGAGCCGGGCGGACACCTTTTCTCCCCGGTGGACGTTGCTGGGACGACACGAAGCCTATCGGGCGACCTCGGCGCGGCCTCACCCCAGACCGCCCGAACCGGAAGCCCGCCCGAACCCAGACCCGTACGAACGCAGACCCATACGAACGCAGACCGTACGCACACCCCGCATGGAACCGAGATGCGCACGCCCCAGGAGGAGAAGAACGTGAGCGACCAGCCGGACCGTCCGGCCCAGCCCGAAGACCGCCCCGACGGGCGGCCGGCGGGAGAGCCGCCAGCGGGACCGCGCCAGGGCGGGCGAGGCACCGGCTGGCGGGCCCTGTGGCTCGGCGGCATCGCCCTGCTGACCGCGTTCTTCTTCTACCCGCTCGGCCTGGTGCTCGGCATCGCCGCGCTCGTCGTCGGCGTCAAGGCCCGCCGCAGCGCCCGCCGCACGCACGACGCCGCCCCCGGCGCCGTCCCCGGCATCGTGCTCGGGACGATCGGGCTGGTGTTCTCGCTGCTGTCGGTCTCCCTGACGGCGTTCCTGTGGACGGAGCTGAGCGGCTACCAGAGCTGTGTCAGCGCGTCCAACACCACCACCGACAAGCAGGCGTGCCGCGCCGAGTACTACCCGAAGATCGAGAAGAAGCTCGACCTGCCCGCCGGCAGCATGGACAAGTACGGCGACCTGCTCTGACCCACCGGCTCCCCCCGGTCGGGACGGAGCGGTCTAGGCGTCCTGGTCGGGGTCGTCCCGGAGGACGTAGATGGCGCCGCCCCGGTTCTCGGTTCGTCCCGAGTCCTCGCGGGGCGGCGGGACGGGGCGCCGCTCCTCCGCGGGCTCCCGCTCGCCGGGCTCGTGGTGCACGCCGAGATCTCGGTGCCCGCCGGGCTCCTCGGGCTCCAGGTGCCCCTCGACGACGATCGTGCCGTCGCTCGGCGGCTGGGGCTCGTCCTCGGCGAGATCGGGCGCCGGATCCGTCCGGCGGCGGGGCCGCCGGGGCGCGAGGACGGGCTCGGCCTCCTCGAACTCCAGCGGGTCCGGGGCGTGCGGGGCCTTCGGCGCCGGCTCGGGCGGGCCCTCGGGGCGCAGGTCGTAATCCCCGGGGACGGGCGCCGACAACGGCACGGCGGGCTCCGGGACGGTCCGCACCGGCTTCTTCGGCTTGCCGGGCTTCTTCGCCGCCTTCTTGGAGGGGGCCTTCGCGGCAGAGGCCTTCTTGGCCGCCCGCTTCTTGGACGGGGCGCGCGCCGGACGCCGCAGCACCATCCAGTTCGCCACCCACGCCGCGATCGCCGCCGAGATCCCCACCTCCAGGGCCGCCAGCAGCCCCACCTGCCACGCCGACGGGCCCACGGTCGCCATCCGTCCGCCGCCCAGCGGCCCTCCCGCCAGCGCGCTCAGCAGCGCCGCGACGGCCCCGGTCAGGGCGCCGGACACGAAGCCCCACAGCGGCGCGCCCTCCGACACCGGGCTCGGCAGGGACCGGATCGTCAGGACGCCGCCCACCGCGCCGGCGACGAAGGGCGCGGCCAGCGCCAGCAGTGAGATCGCGGGGGCCGGGCCCGGCTGGGGAAGGGCCGCGAGCGGCGGGAACGCGGGCACGGCGTTCAGGAACACCCCGGTCGGGGAGACGCTCGTCCCGGCGCCGACGGAGAAGCCCGGCCCGACCGCGTACGCCATGCCCCAGATCGCCGCGTTCGGGAGGAAAGCCAGCTCGACCAGCAGCAGGAGGACGCCGCCGACGGCGCCGGGGGCGAGCATGTCGTAGAGGTCGCCGGCGTCCGACAGGTGCGCGGCGAGGGACCCGCCGACGAGCAGCGCGCCGGACGCGAGCAGCACGCTCAGCGACCCCGCCACGCCGATCACCAGGGAGCGCGGCCGCTCGGGCAGCAGCCGCAGCAGCGCGCCCAGCCCGGACCGGAC
>NZ_JBEZJP010000213.1:0-13212 GCF_040653175.1 Actinomadura sp. NPDC048032 | reverse complement strand
GTGTGCGTCCCTTCGTCCGGTCAGCGCCGCAAGGTGACGAGCTGGAGTCACGCCCGCGCCCGCGTCGCGACCCTCCAGGCGGCCAAGGAGCTGTTCCCCGGCTCGACCACCGAGTGCAACGCGGTGAAGGCCGCGTGGAGCGCCATCAACGTTCCCGCGCAGAGCGGCGAGCCGACCTGCTGATCCGTCCGGCAGAGCACGTGGGACGTCACTGACGACATCCCGGTACGCCCGGTGCGGGGGCCCGCACCGGGCGTGCTCGTCGTTCACCGTCCTTGCGGTTGCCGCCGGTGAGCGCGAGGGCCGGTTTGGGCCACCCTTGAGCGCGTGAACGTGCGAGCCGGCGATCACCGTGAGTGCGTTTGTCAGAGACGATTCTTGCTTTAATGCCGTGAAGCGATCACTGGTCGCGAGTCGTCGAACTGTGTGGGCCGGTGAGGACGCGTCGTGAAAGCCTCGCCAGTCTTGGTCACGGGATTCGAGGCTGGAGCTGGCCGCTGAAGACGGGCGTCTTGATCAAGTCTTCGTGCGGGAGTCCGATGCCGAGGTCTTCGGCGACCCGATAGAAGAGTCCGCGGAGCCCCAGGGGCCCGTAATCGCCGCTATCTGGATCGGCCTCCAGTGCGCGTAGTGTGGCATCGAAGCGGTGGGGTTCGCTCCCGGTGCGGTCTTCGGGACGAAGGCTGAGCAAGGTGTTGATACCGGTGACCAGGCACCCGTCTTCGGCGTAGCGGAACTCGACCATGGGCTTTTCGTTGGCGTGCAGCACCACGGCTGTCGTGTCGGCCGAGACCCTGCGCACCAGGTCGTCGTCTTCGACGCACAACCAACTGCCGTGCTCCCACGCCCATGCCCACGACGCGTACTGTCCGGCGGACACCACGTAGGCGTCGTCGTCGTAGAGGACGTCATCGAACTCATCGAGGAAGACCTCCTGGCTGCGCAATGCCAAGGTGGCCGAGTCGGCTCCCATCCGGTCCACAAGCTGCCTCGCGGTGATGCCGCGGGCGAATGTCAGGCTCAGCAGTGGCAGATTTCGCCCGTAAAACCATTCAAGTCCCGCCATCTGTACCTCCGCGACCTCAAGCGATCTGCCTGCGAGCACAGTAAGGGGGCCCACCGACAAATCCGCGCGCTGCCTAGCTGCCGGTCGTCAACGGGCCGGGGCCGGATCCGCAGACCCGGCTCCATCCGGGTCAGGGCTCACGCCATGCCGGCGAGCCGGACAGGCATCGCCCGGCCATCTCCTCAGAGATGGTCAGCTCCGCACCCCCGGCGTTCAGTTGACTTTCTTGCCTCCTCAAGGCGAGCTGGCAGGATCGGCGCGCTCCGGTTAGTCGGAGCTGAGCAGGACTTATAGGGCTGCTGTGGGGAAGCGATAGGAGGTGCCGATGCGGAGGATCTTGAGGGGAACTGGTCCTGTTTGGCGAGGTGGTAGGCGTAGGTGCGGGAGAGACCGAGGGCTCGGGCGGCGGTGTTGATGTCGACCATGGTTGGCAGTTCAGCGTTCGTCAGCGGTCGCATACGGCTGCCTCCTGCTTCTGAGGTTTCTCGGTCATTGCTGGGTGAGCTGATTCGGGGAATCGCCAGCCGGGCGCGAATCTCTGGCGGCGATTGCGCTCTGATGCCTGGAGGATGGTTGTTATGGAACCTGTCGCTGGGTGTCTCGCGTGCGATCTCCTTGTCGGGGCCCGCCCTCTTCCCGGAGGTCGGCTGGCGGAGTCGTCTGGTTGGGTCGTCGAGCACTCGGTGGGCCCGCTCGGCCTGGGGACGTTAGTGGTCAAGCCGGTGCGGCACGTCGTCCATGTCGCCGAGTTGAACGTGGTCGAGAGCGCGGCGTTGGGTCCGTTGCTGCAGCGAGTGGCCGCAGCGGTGACGCAGGTCGTCCAGCCGGAGCAGGTCTACGTATGCCTCTGGTCCCATGCCAATGCTGTGCCGGGCCACCTGCATTTCGTGGTCCAGCCCGCGGTGAAGGCTGACATGGCCCGGTTCGACGCGTTCGGCCCAGCACTGCAGATGGCGATGTTCCATGAAGGGGCCGTACCAGGCGAGACCGAGGTGCAAGCGTTGTGCGAGCAACTCCGAGCGGCCTTTTCCCTCTCGTCCTATGGATCGTGACCTGGACCGCAGCCCAGTAGCGCGTTCCTGTACCGGCGGTATGAGAGCCCCAGCCATGTCAGGAAGGCGGCTCGGCGGGTGCGGTTGGTTCTCGATGCATATGGGCTGGCAGGCCGTTGTGCATGATCTCGCGGTGACAGGCCCACTGCTGGCTTGGGCATCGCGGCAGCCATAACCCGTGACCGACGATGGTTCGCATCGCGGGCTGCGGTGGAGTACAGGCTTCGGGGGGTGCGGAGTACCGGCGAACGGCGCTGGAGGCCGAGGAGCGGATGACCGCAGGGTCGGCCACTGAGGTAGGCCCGGCCGCCCTGGTGGAGGACCGGCGGCGGTAGGCCCCGCCCGGTCGAGTGCCAGGTAAGGGCTATCGCCCTTCAGGCCTCTCCAAATCGAGAAGCTGCTGGTCAGGCCCACAGCTCGTGAACGAGGGCGCTCTGCGCCCGGACAGTCGAGCGCTTGGGCGAGGCCGGAGTCGCCCAGCACATCCAATGTCGCGATTCTCACCTTGCCCAGCCGACCTCTTGCTTTGCCGTGCGCTGGCAGGACGGTCCCTGCGGTGGCGTGCAGAGGCGCCACGGCAAGACCACACAAACGAAAGGACCAACAATGTCCGACATCTCGGGTGCAGGTGGAGCCGACTCCGCCAGGGAGGGCCCGCCGAGCAGCGCTCCCCAAGCGACTCAGCAGGACCTCAGGCTGTTCCGCTCGATGCGGAACCATCGCAACTACCGGCTGCTCATGCCGAGTCAGGGCATCTCCAGCATCGGCGGTTGGATGCAGATGACCGCCCAGGACTGGTTGGTGCTAGAACTGACGCACGGCAGCGGCACCGCGGTCGGCATCACGGCCGGTCTGCAGCTACTGCCGGCGCTGCTGTTCGGCTTGTACGGCAGTGTCCTGGCCGACCGGTACCCCAAGCGGCGCATCCTCATGATCAGCCAGGCGGTGATGGGCGCGCTCGCACTCGTGCTCGGCCTGCTCACCGTCACCGGCTCCGTCAGCGTGTGGAACGTGTACGCCCTGGCGCTCGGCCTCGGCCTGGCCGTGACAGTGGACAGCCCGGCCCGGATGGCGTTCACCTTCGAGGTGGTGGGGCCCCGTGACGTGTCCAACGCCATCGGCCTGAACAACGCGCTGTTCAACACCACGATGATCCTCGGCCCGGCCGTCGCCGGCGTGCTGATCGCCGCCGTCGGCACCGGTCCGGTCTTCCTGATCAACGCCGCGTCGTTCGCCGCCATGGAACTCGGGCTCTACCTCATGCGAGAGGACGAGCTGTACGTCAAGGATCCAACGCCGCGGGCAAAAGGCCAGCTGCGCGAGGGCCTGCGCTACGTCCGGCAGCGCCGCGACCTGGTCATGCTGATGACCATCATGCTGCTGGTCTCCGCGTTCGGCATGAACTTCGCGGTGACCGATGCCCTGATGAGCCGAGAGGTCTTCCATACCGGAGCCTCGTCATTCGGCCTCGTCACGGCGATGGCGGCAGTCGGCGGGCTGGTCGGCTCACTGCTCACCGCCCGTCGGAAGCAGCCGAGTATGCGGGACATGCTGGCCGCGGCGGCGGTCTTCGGGGTCCTGGTGACCGCGACCGGACTGATGCCGCACTACTGGGCCTTCGCTGCCATGCAGCTACCGACGGGCATGGCGTTGATGACCTTCACCACGACGGCCTACTCGCTCACGCAACTGAGCGCTCCGGAGAAGTTGCGGGGCCGAGTGATGGGCCTGTACCTGCTGGTGATCACCGGGAGCTCCCTTGTGGGCTATCCCCTGATCGGCTGGCTGGCTGAGAGCTTCGGGCCACGTTCGACGCTGGTCATCGCCGGCCTCGCTTCGCTGGCCTCAGTGGTGGGCACCGTCGCCTTCATGGCGCCGGTGGCCGCAAAGCTGCTCGCACGCGGAACAGCACCGCGGACCTGACAACCTCCGCCGGCACACGGCGCCGGCTCAACTAACACTCAACGAGTGCTCCATCGCAGGGCCCGGCACCAGCCGGGCCCCGCTTTGTATGGACAGCCTGCTCCCGACCGCAGCCCGCGCATGCGGGGATGATTCGTTCAGCGCCTCTGAGACATGAGCGCACCGCATCACAGACTCCATCGACACGCACCGACAAGCACCCGCACGCGATCAAGGTCGGAGGCTTGGATACCGTCCTTGTTCGCAGTAGGACACCCCTGGTTCGAAGCCAACCGGGGAGCCACCGCCATACGGCCTACGCCGACTTGCCCGAACGGAACACCGCGTCGGCCACCTCGGCGCCCCGAGTGATCACCGGCCTGAACTGGTGCCGGTAGACCTCCCCGGTGACCGCCGGAGAGGAGTGCCCGCACAGATTGGCGATCGCCTCGATGGGCACTCCCCGTCACTCGTGATCGATACGAGCGAGTGACGTAGTTCGCGCCGCGACCAGGTCTCCCCGATCCCGGCCTTCTTGGTGATGAGCCGGAAGCCCCGCCGCACGTTCGCCGCGTCCAGAGGCTTCCCGGTCGTCGAGCAGAACATCAGGCCGCTCTCCTGCCACGCCGGCCCCGCTTGACCGAAGTTACGCATGCGAGCGTGATAGGGGCAGGCGGCGCTCCTGGAGCAGGCGGGATGGTCAAAGGTGAACCTAGTGCCACCCCGAGTCGGATAGCCGCGTTACTGTTCTTCGCTCTCGAAACGACGACGCTGATCCCGTGCCCCATGAGCTGGGCACGGAAGGAGATCACCCCATGGCCACCAGCGCGGCGCCCGTCGAGCAGTGCCTGACCGGCACCCCGTGGGCGATTCGGCTCGTCCGGGCAGCTAAGGAGCGGCCCGCGCTGGAGATGTACGAGGCAGAGACGCTGGTCGACGTCCTCGTGCGGTCATCGGTGGCGCCGGAGATGCTGCGGGGCGCCCGGCGCGCCGTCTCCTGCGGACGCCCGTGCGCCATCGCCTGGGGCCGGCTGCCGGCCGATTCGACCCTCCCGGTAGTGCTGTTCACCGGCGGCCGATTGGCCGGCCGGAAGCAGCACGCCGAAGTGATCGCGGTCGGTGGGTTCTGCTGGCTGGCCATCGTGTACGGGCGGTTCACCACCGTCGGCGTCGAGCACCGCGGCACCTTGTGCGGACGCCTGCGCATCCGGCGCGCCCGCCGGTCGTGACGGTCGCCGCCGACGCGGAACGCGCGGCGACGAGCGATCCCTTCCCTGATTCCCCCTCCGGCCGGCGACGGCCGAGTTCCGTCGCGTCGAGACAGAAGGCACCAGGTCGTGACCCCCTCCTTGATCCACCCCGGCACGAGACGGCACGTCACGATCGTGTCGGCGAGCGTCGGCGCCGGGCACGACGGTGCGGCGAGCGAGCTGGCCCGCCGGCTCGGCGAAGCCGGATTCACCGTCGACCGCCACGACTTTCTCGACCTCCTCCCAGCCTCCCTCGGCCACCTCCTGCGGCAGACGTACGCGCTGCAACTGCGAGCCGCCCCGGAAAGCTGGGAACGGTTGTTCACCGCGCTGGACCAGCGCAGGAAACTGGCGGCGGCGGCACGTGCCCTGAGCGGGCTGGCCGCCCGTCGCCTCGCCCATACGGCGGCGGGCTCCGATGTCGTCGTGTCGACCTACCCCCTCGCGAGCCAAGCGTTGGGCCGGTTGCGGCGGCGCGGCGCGCTCCGAGTCCCGGTCGTCACCTACCTCACCGACATGTCCGTGCACCCTCTATGGATCGCCGAAAGGGCCGACGCCCACCTGGCGCTGCACCCGACGGCGGCGGCGCAGGCGCGACGGCTCGGCGCGGCCAACGTCCAGGTGTGCGCGCCCGCCGTACGACCCGGTTTTCGGCCCGCCTCGTCCGTCCTCGAACGGCAGCTGGCACGACTGCACTTCGGCCTGCCGGACGACGACCGCCTGGCCCTGGTGGTCGCAGGCGCCTGGGGATCCGGGGACGTGGCGGCCACCGCACGGGACGTGGCCGCGTCCCGGCTGGTCACGCCGGTCGTCGTGTGCGGGCGCAACGCCGCGCTGCGGGAGGCGCTCGCCCGCTCCGGCGTCGGCGTCACGCTCGGCTGGGTCGAGGACATGCCCACGTTGATGCGCGCCTGTGACCTCGTGGTTCAGAACGCCGGCGGCCTCAGCTCCCTTGAGGCGCTGGCGTCCGGCCTGCCCGTCATCAGCTACCGCTGCCTTCCGGGACACGGCAGGACCAACGCCGCCGCTTTGGAGGAGTCCGGATGGGCGCCGTGGGCACGCAGACCCGACGAGCTGCCCGAGGCGTTGTTCGCGGCGCTGACGGCACCCCGCGCCATGGGGTACACCGGAGCCGCCGACCCGGCGGCGATCGTCGCCGCCCTGGCGACCGGACGAGCCCCCGCGGCCAGCGGCCGGCCCGCGTCCATGGAGGTTTCCGAGATGGTGGAGGCATCCCGATGAGCGCCACGCGTCTCGCCGTGACGGCGGCAGGTGTCCTCGCCACCGCACATGCCTCGCCGGCCGTCACGTCGATCGGGCCGCTGCGCCGGCAGCTGTTCCCCGGGCTGGCCGGCGTCGGCGAACCCGGCCATGTGGCGCTCACGTTCGACGACGGTCCGGACCCGCGCTCGACACCGGCGTTCCTGACCGTCTTGCGGGAGCACGGGGTGAAGGCCACTTACTTCCTGCTCGGCCGGATGCTCAAGGCCGCCCCAGACCTGGGCCGGAGCCTCGCCGAGTCAGGACACGAGATCGCCGTCCACGGATGGGAGCACCGCTGCATGCTGCTGCGTGGGCCCGCCGCGACCTACGACGACCTGGCCCGGGCGGTGGAGTCGATCGTCAACGTCACCGGGACGGTGCCGCGATGGTACCGGCCCCCCTACGGTGTGCTGAGCCTCTCGGCCTTGCGGGCGGCCCGCCGCCTAAGCCTCACACCGGTTCTCTGGACGAACTGGGGAAGGGACTGGACGCGCGCGGCGACCCCCGCCTCCATCCTCGCGACCCTCACGCGCGACCTCAACGGTGGAGGAACTGTGCTCCTCCACGACTCCGACTGCACATCGGCACCCGACTCGTGGAGGAAGACGCTCGACGCGCTGCCGCCGCTCTTGGAGTGGATACGCGACCGCGGCCTGTCGATCGGTCCCCTACGCGACCACGAGCTGGACGCGCCGCGACAAGGCCCTCGGCCTACCGCCCCGCCCGGCGCAGGCCCAGGACGGGGTGGTCATTGAGCTCCTCTCACGGAGCGGCTTCCAGCGCTGTCCTGAGGAGCCCCGCGACGGCACGGGCGGTCTCGTCTCCCCGTGCCCGGCCAGCAGACCGTCAACGGCCCATATCGGCTCGTTGTCGGCTCGGCGATTCTGAACGGATCGGCACCCGACGGGGGTGATACAGCCCCGAAATGGTGTCTCACGCGGATAGAAAAACATGGAATAACAACTCATCATCGCGACACTGACACAGATATAGCGGACAAGAGAACACTGGAGAACTTCCGAGGGAGGTGTGGATCCGGCATCGGAGCGAGGAGCTGATGAAGTACTTCAACCGATGTCACGGGAAGCGCGCGTTCCTGGACGCGCTGGGCCGCAGCACGGACGCAGGGCAGGAGCGTGCGTTGCAGCTGCGGACCCGATCGGGGCCTCGTCTCTGCTGCGGCGGGCCGACCAAGGCTTATGGTCGGTTCGCGCCCGGCTGCCGACAGCAGCGCTTGTATTTGCGGCCGGAACCGCAGGGGCATGGATCGTTGCGGCCGTGACGGTCGATGCGCTCCACTCCGGTGCCCGACTGCAGCGCCGCCACGTTCCGCGGTAGGAATTGCGCTCGGAACCGCATGTAGAGATTGAGGTTCTCCCGAGTTTGGCTGGTTCCGAGTCCGTCGGCCTGCTGGTCGCGCAGCAACTGGATGGCCTCTTGTACCGGGGGAAGCCACTCCAACTGCCCGAGACCCTTGAGGCAGACACCGTGCCGGAATAGCGCCCGCGCCAGGTCCTCACGGCTGGCGAGGTTGCGGACCGCAACGCTGCGAAGCATTTCGACCGTGCGGCGGGCGACCCACTCGGCGTCGGGTGTGCGCTTCGCGGTGAGAAGGGGCTTCATCAGGTCGCCGAGCAGTCCTGCCACGTTCAGCACGTCGACGTCCTCGGCGGGATCGGCGTTCTGGGCATCCTTGATCGCACGGAAGGCCGCCGCACAGGCATCGTCGAGCTCGCCGTTCTCGGCCCTGGCGACGGCCAGGGCGGCGTAGGCGCGGGCGATGACGAGGCGCGGCGCCTCCGTTCGGCCGAGCACCGCCACCGCTTCGCCGCCGCAGGCGGCGGCGTCCTCGTTCCGGTCGCAATGTCTGAGCAGGTGGCAGCGTTCGGTGAGGACGCGGCCCAGCAGCAGACCGGACGCGCTTCCCTCATGGCGGCGGCACCAGTCCTCGAGGGCGTCGAGGTGCGGTAGCGCATCGTCGACGCGGTCGCCGCGGGTGGCAAGGGACGCCAGGTTGCCGACCGCGCGGTGGGCCAAGTCGACGTGGCGCCGGTTTCCGTGCTCGAGCAGGTGCCGGATCTCGTCCAGCGCCGCGCCGATCTGCTCGAACGCCTCGGCGTGGCGGTCGAGCTGCCCGAGGATCCCGGCGAGGGTCTGCCGGGCCTCGACGAGGTCGGGCAGATAGCGGACGGAACGGAGCTCGGCCAGGTTCCGCAGCGTCCCCACCGCCTCCTCCGCGCGGGCGATGGCGCGGCTGGGGCGGTGGTAGCGGCCGAGGGTCGCAGCGTGGATATTCAGCGCGGTGGCGTAAATGGGACCGTAGGTGTCCGGCCGCCAGATCGCCAACGGACGCAGGATCTTCTCGGCCTTGTTCATTGCGGCGACGGCCTCGCTTTCCCTTCCGAGGGCGTCATGCATCTGACTCAGGCTGACCAGCACCCCGGCGTGGCTCGCCCGGGCCTCGGGGCCGTCTCCGGGTGGCCGGTGGCACAGCGCCACCAGGCGGTCGCATGCCCGTGCCGCCGTCCGTGCGTCGCGCCGAGCGATATGGGCTGTGCCGAGGTTGCTCAAAGCCCGCGCCAGCTCCGTGTGATGGCGGCCGGGTTCGGCTTCCTCCCTGCGCTCCCAGAACGTCACGTTCTGACGCAGGAAGGGGACCGCCTCGCCGGGGCGGCCGAGGGAGAGCAAGGCCACCGCCACGGTGTTGCGCGCGGTGGCGAGGGACTCGCCGTCCACCGAACGCGAGTCGCCGCCGTGCGCGGCGACCGCCCGCTTTCCCAAGGCGAGCGCCTTGTCATGGTCCCCGACCAGCGCATATCGGCTCGCCAGATTCTGCAATGTCCACGCGAATCGCGGGCTGTCCGCCGCCGGCCCGAGCGCCTCCACGAGTGTTCGGGTGGCATTGAGGGCGAGGTCGGCCATGGCCACGGTCTGTGGAGGGACGCACTCGACGATGCGGATCAACGCGTCCGGGCTCTGCACGGCCGCGAGGTGCGGCTCGGCCGCGGCGACCAGCGGAACCGGATCGGTGAGCTGCGTGGCGACCTCCACCGCTGTGGGGAGGCGGCGATCGGGCTCGTCGGCCAGCAAGGACGGCAGCAGATCGGTGACGTGCTCGTGCCGTGCGGCGGCCCGTCCCAGCACGGTGAAGAGCCGGTGCAGTTGCGCGTCGTCCGCCCCCGCCGCCAGGACGCCCGCCAGTTCCGGCGCGCGGTCGAGTACGTGCGCGGTGTGCTCCTCGCCGAGCAGGTCCGGTTGCAGCGCGTTGAGGGCCGCCTCGCCCGGGAGCACTTGCGCCATCCACGACAGGCATTTGCTCAGCACGAGGTGCTGCTGGTCGCCCAGGTCCGGTAGCCGGGAAAGCAGCCGGTACGCCTCCGTGCGGTCGGCCGCCCCGCGGACGGTGGCGGCCATCACCACCTGGCCGAGGATCGCCTCGTCGATGCCGGAACCGGTGCGGTGCCAGTACCGGCGCTCGTGCGCGAGGACCCGCGCCGCCGGATCCCGCAACTTCGGGGCGGCAGGCGGATCCGCCGCGTCCAGCAGCAGGGCCAGGGCGGCCATGTGCAGCGTGAGCGTGAGCCCGTAACGCCGGTCGGCCAGGTCGGGCGGGACGGGAGCACGCCGGGGGTCGGTGCCCAACTCCCTGGCGAAGGCGTCCCGGGCCGCCTCGAAGGACGCGCGGCGGTCGGCGGGGTCGGAGGACAGCGGCTTCAGCCGCTCGCGGTCGGCCAGCTCCAGCACCGCCGCGGTCTCCTCGTCCGCCTGCTCGCACAGCCGGGTCCACCAGTCGTCTGCGGACCGGGCGAGCAGCAGCAGCCGCAAGGTCGCGGCCCGCTCCCGCGCGAACACACCGATCAGCTCGCGCACCTGGTCCGAGCGCGTCTCGGCATAGTCCACGATGAGCAGGCAGCGGCCTCCGCCACGGGCCAGGCGGGACAGGTCGTCCAGGGCCGCGGCGGGGTCGGCGAACCCGGCAGTCCAGTCGGCTCCGAGACGGTCGCACAGCCTGTCCGCCAGGCGCGTCTTGCCCTGGCCTCCCGGAGCGGTCATGAGCAGGACCGACAGCGGCTCGTCCCGGCGGCACCAGGCCAGCAGCCGCTTCAGCTCATCCGCGCGGCCGTCGAAGGGGACGATGCGGAACTCGCCGCGCAGCAGCATGCTTGGGGCCGGGTTGTCCGGAAGGCTCCGGCGCAGCCGCAGGCAGGCCGCCGGGACAGGACGCGGCAGAACGGGCAGGACTGCCGGATCGGGGGCGCCCAGCCTGTCCCACCACGCCGCGGCGTCCGGTGGCGCCGAGTCGGGCTCAAGCAGCCGCGACAGGGGCTCCACGGAGATGTCGGACGAGCCGCGCCGCGGTGCGTGCTCCACGACGACCCCGATCAGGCGGTCGTCGGCGAACACCGGCGCGCCCGACATGCCGGCCCATTCGCTCTGCCCGAGCGCCACGTCCTTGTCGGGCAGCGGCCGCGGGGAATGGCCGACCTGCAGCGAGAGCAGTCCTCTCCCGAGTCCCGCGAGGGGAAGGATGTGGCCGCGTACCTGGGCCGATTCCCGCACGACCGAGCCATCAGAGCCTTCGATCTCCTGGAATCGCGGATAGCCGACCGACCAGCATCCCTCGACGGCGTCTCCGCCCGCGACCTCGCGTGTGATCAGCGCGAGCGGCGGATGCGGGAGTTCGGCCATCTCCGGGACCGTCAGCAGCGCCAGGTCGCACCGCGCTGTGTCGCCCACCAGGGCAGCGCTCGGGGAAACACGGACCTCACGCTTGCCCGGCCCCCGGATCAGGAGAGCGTCGGCGGCCCGGACGACGTGGCCGGCGGTCAGCACCGTCCGTGCGCCGAGCAGGAACCCGGAACCGTAACGGTACCGGTCATGTGCGGACGGGCCGCGGTCGGCGATCACCTCGACCAGTCGGCGGTCCATCGTGACGGACGGCATCTGGCAGCTACCCTTTCAGGGTGTTTCCCTGCCCGGTCACCCTCACCGGGCGGCCCGACGCGTCCGCAGGTGCCCCGAGCACAACGGTGACGGTGTGAACCGTCTCCTTGGCGATCGAGCCGTCTCCGCCGGCCTCCAGGAACGGGACCTTGAATCCCGCCCGCCCACCTGCCCTGCGCGTCAATCCCACTTTGAACTCGACGGTCAGCGACTGGATCGGAAACCGCACACCGGCCCCGGCCGCGCGCTGCTGGGCGGCCGCTACCTCGGTGCGCAGCAGGTCGAGGGCGTCCGCCAGTCCCATCGAATCGATCGGCTCTGCCGCCTCGGCGGCTTCTGGGTTAGCCATATGCAGATAGTGTCGCCGTTCATCGCTTCGTGAAAGTGGTCCGGCATTTGCGGCCCCCCGAATTACGCTGGCGAAAGGCTCCGGATTGTGGGCTTTCAGGCCATGCGCCGAGTTGGTGTCAGCGTCCTGTTGAGGTGAGCCGAGCACTTGCTGGGTGCCCGACTGGCGTTGAGGACGGCGGAGGTCGGCACCGCAGTCATCGGTCTGCTGTGGAGGGTCCCGGCGGGCCGGACCAGACCTGGCTGAGGGAGTCCGCGGCGCCTTCCCTGTGCTCATTGAGAGCGCCCGGAGCCGAGCCGCACCCAGGTGTCGGGGCACTCGAGGCAGTCTGTGGAATCGGGCCGCAGTCCTGCGTACACCAGACAGTGCACGATCGCGTTGCGGCACGAGAGGAAGCTCGCCAGTACGTCGCGGGCAGTGGAGTCGGGATAGGGGTCGTAACCAGGGTGTAGGTCCCATTTGACCCGTCGGCCGTCCTCAGCGATGTGTCCCTGGTTGCCGCTCTTGGGGTTGGCGTACATGCCGTCGGCGAACGTCCCTGCCGTCACGGCCTCCAGCGCATCGACAGCCCGGTACGCCCACGGCTGGGCGATCACGCAGCCCCCGGGAGCATCAGTGACGCCGACGATGTCCATCTCGCCGCAGATTGCGCTCTCGTGCCACGGCGCGTGGTCGTCCACGACGATGACCTCACCGACGGGCAGGCGCCGCACCGCCTCGACGGCCGTCAGGCCCGCCACGGAGGCCATCGAGAACCCGTCGTAGGAAATGCCGGAGAACACCTCGGCCAGTTTCGGCCCAGCATCGGCCATCGCCCGCTCCTGGTCAGTGAGGGCCTGGTCTTCGGGGACCTCGAACAGGTCCCCGAGTGAGCCTGCCAGGCTGAGCCGGCCCGGCGACCAGCCGTCCATCATGGGTCGCCACGGATCGGCGCCCAGTTCGGCCAGCATCAAGGCGTTGTCGTCACGATGGTGGTAGACGGCGTTCCACAAGGCGCTACGACCCTGGCAGAAGGCGTCGAGGTCATGAGCACGGCTTGCCAGCTCGAACACCACCTGCGGCGAGCCCTTCTGCGCGGCCACGTGCAGAGGGGTGTCGAAAGTCCACAGCTCCCCGAAGGGGTCAGCTCCCGCCTCCAAACGATGCACAAACTTTTTCGGGTCAGTGAAGTCGCCGTAGACGATGCCGGACCAATCCGCCTGGACTTCAGTCATGATTCATCCCCCTCGCAACACAAACCCTCTCAGTGGCGCGAGGGCGCGTGAACGGGGAACTGTCGGCCACCCGGCCGTGCCGCAGGCTGGTGCGCGCGACGGGTCCGCTGGAAATCGGCCGGGCCCTCGAACAAGGCCGCCCCATCGACCACTGGCGAGGCGGAATCGACGA
>NZ_JBEZJP010000212.1:0-13229 GCF_040653175.1 Actinomadura sp. NPDC048032 | reverse complement strand
ATGCAAGTTGTTAACGAACCCCTGCCTCCATTTCCGGGAAGGCCCATGGCGAAGTTGTCCCTGTCGCCCAAGATCCTTGACGTTCTCGACTTCGGCACTCCGTCCGCGGAGCGCGACATCTCACGGGGCCTGGAGAAGTACTTCGTGGAGTCCCCCGCCTACCACCGCGTCCGGTCCGGCGCGAAGACGATCCTGATGGGCAACCGCGGGGCCGGCAAGAGCGCGATCTTCCAGGTGCTGGCCAGGCGGGAGCGCGCCGCCGGCGGCCACGTCATCGAGCTGTCGCCCGAGGACTACTCCTACGAGCTGCTCAGCTCCACGATGGCCGCCGAGAACGCGGGCTCGTGGGCCAAGCAGGGCGCCTACGCCGCCGCGTGGAAGTACCTGATCTACGTGCTGGTGATGAAGGCGCTCGCGCGCAAGGGGATGCGGCTCACCAAGAACGGCGGCCGGCAGATCCACAACTACATCCGGGACATGCACGGCGCCCAGCAGCTCGGCCCCCTGTCGCTGCTGGTGTCCTACCTCAAGCGGCTGGAGGCCGTGAAGATCGGGCCGATCGAGGCCGGCGTGCGGACCCGCGAGCTGGACCGCCTCTACCAGCTGGAGGAGATCCAGAACCTGCTGCCGGCGCTGCGCAAGGTGCTGGACAACCAGCGGGTGGTGGTGCTCGTGGACGAGCTGGACCGCGGCTGGGACTCCTCCGAGGACGCCAAGGCGTTCGTGTCCGGGCTGTTCCAGGCGTGCGTGTCCATCAACGCGCTGCACCCGAACCTGCGCGTCTACATCTCGCTGCGGCAGGAGCTCTACGACGACATCCCCGCCCTGTACGACGACGCGCAGAAGCACCGGGACCTGCTGGAGAAGATCTACTGGTCCGAGGACTCGCTGCTCGAACTGATCGCCAGGCGGATCCGGCACTCGGCCCACGAGAACGGCTTCGCGGTGGACGCCCTCGAACGCGCCGGGGACCGGGCCTGCTGGTCGGCGGTCTTCGCGCCGCCGCCCGGCAGAGGGCGGGACGAGTCGTTCGGCTACATGGTCGACCGGACGCTGTACCGGCCGCGGGAGCTCATCCAGTTCTGCTCGGAGGCGCTGGAGCAGGCCAGGGCCCGGCGCTCCAAGCTGCCCGTGCCGTACTCCGCGATCGAGCGGTCGGAGTACGGCTACTCCGCCGAGCGGACGAAGGACATCGCGGCCGAGTACCGCTCCCAGTACCCGGGGCTGCTGAGCGTGTTCGAGGCGTTCCGCAGCCGCCCGCCCCTGTTCCGCCGCGACGAGCTCGAACTGCTCTGCCTGGAGCTGGCCTGCGGCGACGTCCCCACCCACGGCACCGCGTCATGGCTGCCCTCGTGCGACCCGAACGACCTGATCGAGATCCTGTGGCGCGCGGGCCTGCTGACCGCGCGGGCGTCCGCGGAGGGGCGGTTCCTCGGCAGCCACCAGGTGCAGCACCTCAACCTCGCGGCCGTGCGCCGGTTCCGCGTGCACGCCATGTTCCACGCCTCGCTCGGAATCGACGCCGCGGTGGTCGGGAGCGCCGGCGGCTGAGACCCGGGCGCTCAGCCGAGGGCGAGGCGCAGGCCGGTGGGGGTGGCCCGCACGCGGCTCAGGTCCCGGACGACGTGGTGGGCCTCGGCCAGGGACTCCTCCGGGTGGCTGGTGACCAGCGCGACGACCGTGGCCCCCGCCGCGCGGCCCGCCGCGATCCCGGCGGGGGCGTCCTCCACGACCACGCAGGCGGACGGGTCCACGCCCAGGAGGCGGGCCGCCCGGAGGTAGCCGGACGGGTCGGGCTTGCCGTCGGAAACGTCCTCGGCGGTCACAACGACGGGCGGGGAGGGGATGCCGGCCACTCCGGTGCGCACCTTGAGCTGCGACCGGTCCATGGACGTCACGAAGGCGTGGGGCAGGCCGCCCATGTCCGCCAGCAGTTCCACGGCGCCCGGCAGGGCGACGATGCCGTCGGTGCTGACCGCCTCAAGGGCGTCCAGGCGCGCGGTGGCCTCGCGGACCTGGCCGGCCGGCAGGAACTCGGCCACACGGTCGCTCGTGCGGCGGCCGTGGGCGCCCGACATGAACACGTCAGGGTCGATGCCGTACTCGGCGGCCCATTCGCGACCCGCGCGTTCGACCAGGGGCGTCGAGTCGACGAGGGTGCCGTCGACGTCGAACAGGACGGCGGCGCAGGGCAGAGTCATGGTGGGGGACGCCGGTCAGCGGCCCTGGTTGAGCTGCCGGGTCGGCATCTGCCGGGCGTTGCGGCGGTTGTTCGCGAAATTCGCCGACCTGAAGTCGGAGTTCTTCCGCCTGCCCTTCTTCCGGGATCTGGCGAAGGGGTCGCTGTTCATTTCCTGGTTCATGGCACGCATGAAGGAATCACCTCCGGGCACGTCTGAATTCGGCCGTGAAAGGCCGCGAGAAAGTGTGGCAGGGCGCGCCGCATCGCCGCAGGACACACGCGTGCCATGCGGAAGAGGGGCGCGATGGAGAGAGACGGGAGCGGGCCCGCGGCAACGCCGGGGGCGGCTCAACCGGAGAAGTATCAAAGCTTCATGCGGAACATTCAGTCATAACCCCGAGCGGTGTGTCAACCATTAATTCCCGCGAGGCGTGAACTCGAAGGCGGGGGAGCGGCGATACATGGCGGGAGGGCTTCATGAAGCTGCTTGCTTGGATCGCCGTCGCTGCGGCCGCGGTGATGGTGACGGGCGGCCTGTCCGCGTACGGGTACTACTGGCGGCTGCAGAACGCCGTCCAGCATGAGGACGCGGACCGGTTGATCGGGGGAGACCGGCCCAGGAAGCTCAACGGCGCGATCAACATCTTCGTGCTGGGGTCGGACACGCGCGAGGGCGCCAACGCCCAGTACGGGCGGGGCCTGCGGGGCAAGCCGCCCGCGTCCGACACGATGGTGCTGCTGCACCTGTCGCCGGGCGGCGGCCAGGCGATCGCCGTCAGTTTCCCCCGCGACCTGATGGTGTCCATCCCGGCCTGCACCCGCCGGGACGGGACGAAGGCGCCGGGCAGCGCGGTCGCCCTCCTGAACGAGGCGATCGGCCGCGCGGGCCCCACCTGCACGGTCCACACCGTCGAGCGGCTCACGAAGATCCGCATCGACCATTTCGTCCAAGTGGACTTCACGGGCTTCAAGCGGATCGCGACGGCGGTCGGCGGGGTGCCCGTGTGCGTGACGGCCGACGTCCACGACAAGGACTCCGGGCTCACCCTCGCCAAGGGCAGTCACCGGCTGAAGGGCGAGGACGCCCTGGCCTACGTCCGCAGCCGCAAGGGCTTCGGGGACGGCAGCGACACCGAGCGCATCCGGCGGCAGCAGCACTTCTTCGGCGCGCTCGCCAGGGAGGCGATGAGCGCGGGCGTCCTCACCGATCCGGGCCGCCTGAACGCGCTGCTCAGGGCGACGGCCGAGTCGCTGACGACCGACAGGGGGCTGTCCGTCGCGGAGATGCTGAAGATCGCCCAGGGCATGCGCGACCTCGACGCGGGGAAGCTGCGCTTCGTCACCGTGCCGTCCGCGCCGTACCCGCTGGACCGCAACCGCGTGGCGCTCACCCGGCCCGCCGCGGACGAGTTCTTCGACGCGCTCCGCAAGGACGTGGTGGCGCCGGCTCCGGCGAAGGCCCCGGGCGTCCGGCCCGGGAAGGTGCGGGTGTTCAACGCGTCCGGGGTCGAGGGCCGCGCCGCGCAGGTGGCGGCGCAGCTCGGGGACGCCGGCTGGCAGGTCGCCGGGGTCGGCGACCTCGTTTCCCGTCCGCGGGCCACCGGCGTCCGCTACGGGACGGGCGCGGAGGCGCAGGCGAGGGCGCTCGCGGCCCTCCTGCCCGGCGCCCGGGTCGCGGCGCGCGCCAGGACGGCCCCCGGCGTCGTCGACCTCGTCATCGGGACGGGGTTCACCCGCGTCCGGACTTCCGGCGGCGTCCCGGTCCAGCGCGGCGAGAGCCGGGCGAGCGACGAAGGGTGCGAGCGGGTGGCGTGATGTGTGGGGTGCCCGTCGTGGACGCCACGGGGACCCCGGTGCCAGCCTGGAGCCATGCGCGTCGCCTTCGTGATCTATGACGGCTTCCAGATCCTGGACCTGACACCATCGCCGACCTGGCCGAACGTTCCGGTCTCAGCGCACCTGCAACGCCGGTTCACCGCCGAGCTGGGCGTCCCGCCCGCCGCGTATGTGGAGCGCGTGCGGATCGAGGCGGCCCGGCGGGCGCTGGCGGAGGGGGACGAGCCGGTCGAGACGCTGGCGCGGCGGCTGGGGTTCGGAACGGGGGAGACGCTGCGCCGGGCGTTTCACCGGCATGTCGGCGTCGCGCCGTCGGACTACCGGGTTCGGTTCAGAGGAACGAGGGAGTACGCATGACCACGTATGGGCTGCTGGTGTTCGAGGACGCCGAGGAACTGGACTTCGTGGGCCCGTGGGAGGTGTTCACGGCATCGGCCATGGTGCGCGACCAGGGCGACAAGGCGGTGCTGGTCGCCGAACGGACGGAGCCCGTCCGCTGCAACAAGGGCATGAGGGTCGTGCCAGACCACACCTTGGACGACCACCCCGCGCTGGACGTCCTCCTGGTTCCCGGCGGGCGCGGCGCCAGGGAAACGCAGGTGAACAACCCGTCCGTCACCGGCTGGATAGCGAAGGTCGCTGAACGGGCCGATTGGGTGACGAGCGTGTGCACCGGGTCTTTCCTGCTGCACGCCGCAGGTCCGGCCAAGGGACGCAGGGTCGCGACCCACTGGGCTTCCGAGGACGCTCTGGAGGCCCGCGGGGACGTGACCGTCGTCCGGGACGCGCGCTACGTCGTCGACGGCGACCTCGTCACGAGCCAAGGCGTCTCAGCCGGGATCGACATGGCCCTCTGGCTGGTCGGACGCATCCACGGCCGCGACCACGCGCGCGAGGTTCGCCGCTACATCCAGTACGAGCCCGCGCCCCCGTACCTGGCGGACGAGTAGAGGGCCGGGACGACCCGATCGGAACGAACATTCAGCCATACCGGTGATGATCTTCGCTTATCGGCATAATCACCCGAATGGCGATGTCGCTTCCGGTGCGGTTCCGCAGCGATGGGGTGCGGGTGGCGGTAGAAACCGACCCCCTGCACGCCCCGCTGCGCGACTTTCTCATCAACGACCTGGGCGAGGACGTCTCCGCGATAGCGCGCGCCCAGGGACGGCTGAGCGACGGCGCGGTCCGGCCCTGGCAGGAGCAGTACCGCTACCACCGCCTCGACTTCGACGGCACGACCGTGCACGTGCGCGACGTCGCCGGATGGGCGTCCTGCGACCTCGACCCGGCCGTCCTGCGACGGTGCCTGGACGAGTACCTCCACCAGGTCGGCGCCCTCAAGAGCCGCCGCAGCCTGGAGCGCGAACTCGGCGGGCAGGGCAACGGCGAGCCGATGGCGGCGTCCCTCGCCCTCGGGGCGGTGTCCCGGCGGACGCAGGGATGGGGCCTCGTCCAGACCCCGCGCGCCGTGCTGGAGGATCTGGCCGGGCTGACCCCGCACCCCGACGCCTGCCTCCCGCACGGCGTCATGGAGACCGGCTCCGGCGCCTGCTGGGCCGACCTCGCCGTCCTGGACGAGGCGGGCAAGCGCCTCCGCGGCGGCACCAAGACCTTCATGCCGAAGGGCGTCGAGGCGGAACGCGTCATGGGCGAACTGGGAAACGCCCTGACCCGGGCCCGCTTCCTCGAGGGGATCCCCGGGGCGTGGGCGGGCACGGTGGCGGGGGTGCCGGTGCACGGCTACGTCGACCCGGATGCCGTCCTGCGGCTGCCCTGCCAGCCCATCGAGATCGGCGGCGTCGTCCGGCGCGTCCGGGTGTTCTTCCCCGAACTCGCCGATTCCGGTGTCGACCTGGCGGCCGCCGCGTCCAGTGCGAGCGCGTTCACGCCCTCGGTGCACGGACCACGGCACGTCCTCACGGCGTTCCTGCTCCACGACGTGCAGAGCCACCGCCACCATCTGGAGGTCGTCCGCGCGGCACGTCCCGGCTGGGAGCACACGGGGAACGCCTGCCACATCCGCATGGACGTCCAGACCGTCCGCCTGGAACATCTCTGGCTACCAGGACACACCTGCGAGCTGCCGACAGGCGAGTTCGCCAGCGTCCTCTACGAATACGAACGCCTGACGGCCCCTTGAGCCCGGCGGCGACCCGGCCTAGGAGAGCGCGGCGACGAGCGTGTCGGTGAGGGCCGCGCCGGCCATGCCGTCCGGGTCCCGTTCCGGGTCGTAGATGGCCACGTGCAGGCCGACCGCGCGCGGGCTCGCCGCCAGCGTCCGCAGGACGGACGTCAGCTCCTCGAACGACAGGCCGTCCGGGTTGGGGGAGTCGACGGCCGGCATGACGCTCTTGTCGAGGATGTCGGCGTCCAGGTGGATCCAGTACCCCTCGATCGGGGCGGCCTCCAGATGCGCCCGGGCCCCCTCGGCGGCCGCGTCCGCGCCGTGCTCGCGGATGTACTCGATCGGGAAGCGCCGCACGCGCGAGGCCTCGAAGGCGTCCAGGTCGAACAGCTCGAAGTCCTCCGGCTCCCGCTGGACGCCGATGTGCGCGACGTGCTCCTCCTCCACGTAGGGGCGCAGCCCCCCGGCGTCGGTGAGGGCGGCCGGGCCGTGCCCGGTGACGAGGCCGAGCGCCGTCCCGCCGGCGACCAGCCGGCCCGCGGCGGCCGCGGGGTCGCGCCGCGGCGAGTAGTCGTCGTGCCCGTCCAGGTGCGCCAGCCCGTACACGCCGCGGCGGCGCAGCGCGAGCATCGGGCCGAGCAGGATGCCGCAGTCGCCGCCGAGCACGACCGGGAAGTCGCCGCGGTCCAGCACCTCGCCGACGCAGGCCGCGAGCCGCTCGGTGTAGTCGACGAGGCCGGGGCCGTTCAGGTAGCCGGTCTCGTGGTCCGGGCCGAACACGTAGGGCGGCGGGTCCACCCGGCCCGCGTCCTCGGCCCGCAGGCGGCCGACGACGCCGTGGCCGCGCAGCGCGCGGGCCAGCCGCCGCACGCCGGGCTCGTGCCCCTCGCGCGGCGGACGGAGCCCCAGGTTGGACGGTGCGTCGAGGACTGCGATCATTCTTGCAATCTAGAACACCGGGACACCCCGGCACATCGCCAGGCAGCCGGAACATCGGGAAAAGCCGGAACGTCGGTGAACGGCCGGAACAACGGGAAGGCGTTCGATGACCGCATCGGGACGACTCGTCGACCGCCTCCTCGGTCTCCCGGAGTCGCCGTCCCCCCGCGTCGAGTCGGCCCGGAACCTGCGGGTGCCCATGCCGGACGGCGTCGTGCTCGTCGCCGACCTGCACCGGCCGCGCGGCGCGGGACCGCTGCCCGTCGTGCTGATGCGCACCCCGTACGGCAAGCGGCAGGCCGTGGTCCGGCTGTTCACCGGGGTCCTGGTCCGGCGCGGGTTCCAGGTCGTCGTGCAGGACGTGCGCGGCGTTTTCGGCTCCGGCGGCGAGTTCCACGCCTTCCACGACGAGAAGGACGACGGCCTGGCGACGCTCACGTGGCTCCGCGCGCAGCCCTGGTGCGACGGCAGGGTGGCGATGGTCGGCGCCAGCTACCTCGGGTTCACCGAGTGGGCCGTCGCGCCCTACGCGGACCCGCCGCTCACCGCGATGGGGGCGGGCATCACCGCGTCCGAGTTCGCCAGTTCGTTCTACCCCGGTGGTGCGCTCGCCCTGCACAACACGCTCGTCTGGTCATCGTTGATGGGGACGCAGGAGGAGAGAAGGCGGCCCTTCCACAACAGGCGCGTGAGGCACGCGATGCGGCACCTGCCGGTAGGGGAGGCCGACCTGGCGGCCATCGGACGTCCCGAATCGTTCCTGCGCGAGGTCGCGGCCCATTCCGAGGCGGGCGACGACTTCTGGAAGGCCACCGACCACAGCGCCGCCGTCCCCGCGACCACCACGCCCACCACGATGGTCACGGGCTGGTGGGACCTCTTCCTGCGCGGCCAGCTCAGGGACTTCGCCGCCCTGCACGCGGAGGGACGGCAGGTCCGCATCACCATCGGGCCCTGGGGGCACGATGCCAAAGCCCTTCGCGCGACGCTCCACGACCAGGTCTCCTGGCTGAACGCCCACCTGAACGGTGACAAGGCCCAACTCCGCAGGGCGCCGGTAAGGCTGCACCTGCAACAGGCCAACACCTGGCTGGACTTCGACCAATGGCCCCCGCCCGAAACCAAGCCCACGCCGCTCTACCTGTCCCACGGCCTCGTTTGGGACGAGCCTGACGCGGCCCCCGCCATGTTCACCTACGACCCCTTCGACCCGACCCCGAACGTCGGCGGCCCACTCCTGTCACCGGGCAAGGGGCGGCAGCGCGACAACGCCCCCCTCGAACGCCGCGACGACACGGTCGTCCTCACCGGCGCGCCGCTGCCGGAGGACCTCGACGTGATCGGACCCGTCTCGGCGACGATCCACGTGCGCACCAGCACCGGGCGAGGCGACCTGTTCGTCCGGCTCTGCGACGTCGACCGGGACGGCGTCTCCCGCAACGTCACCGACGGCATCCTGCACATCACCTCCACCGGGACCGTGCGCGCCGAGATCGAGATGCATCCGACCGCGTACCGCTTCCGGCGCGGCCACCGCCTGCGCGTCATGCTCGCGGGCGGCGCCTTCCCCCGATTCGCCCGCAACCACGGGACTCGGGAGCCCGCCGGGCAGGCCGTCGCGTCCCGCCGCACCCGCTTCGAGATCCTCCGCGACGCCGCCCACCCCTCCGCCGTCCACCTCCCTCTCTGGAGACCCTGAGCCGGGCGAGGGGCCGGGACCGCCTGACCGCCGCCCAGCGCGCCGAACGCTCAGCGTGTTCCGCTCATCGCACACGGTGGCCCACTCGTCGACAAGGCCGGGCAAAGCCCCGATGTGCCGACGACCCTCTCGCTACGTTCTTCACATCCGCCGAACGGCCGGCGCGAGCCGCTTCGGGGGGAGCGGCCGGTTCTGCGTCCGTGCCGGGACCGCGACGGCGGAACGGGGGGAGAGGGGTCACTCGGGGGGAGTGGCCCCTCCGTCCGTTTCCAGGCTCTGAACCGGCAGCGGGCGGGCGCACCCCCGGCGTGTCGGGAGCCGCGAGGCCCGGCGGCGCGGGGCGGGCGGCCGCCGAATAAATGGGGATCTCCCCTCGCGGGTCTCGCAGCGTCTTGTCGCCAATTCAGGTAAAGGAATCCCCACTTCCGTCCCAGCATCCCGTTCAACGCTTCAAGGGAACTTAGATCGTAGGGGCTGGCGGACGTTTCCGATTTGACGGAGAACGGTGGCTCTGAGGGCTCGGACGGAAAAATTGACTCCCAGGGGTTCGACTTCCGGGCACGGCTGCGGAATGGTCTCCCGCATGGATTCAAGAATTCGAGCCGCCGGCAGGGCGTCGGGCCCCGTCACGTGGCTGCTGGCCTTTCTCGGCGCCCGCGAGAAGGCCCTGCGCACGCACTCCGGGAACGCCTCCGGCCCGGCCGAGTGGCTGCTGGTCTTCCTGGAGGTCGAACGCGCCGGGCTCGCGGCCCGGCGGCGCCCCGCCGCCCTGCCGTCCCGGCGCGGCAGGACCGAGGAGCCACCGTTCGGCCGGCTGTCCGCCCGCAGCGCGTAAAGGAAGATCATGACCATCGAGATGCTCCTCGCCGCCCTCATCGGCGGCGCGATCGGCTTCGCCGAGCTCGTCGCGCGCTACCGCGACCGGCCCGCCGCGGCCCTGCTCTCCCCGGGCGGGCTGCTGTTCGTCTTCGTCAACGCCAGCGCGTCGACCGTCGCGCTGATCGCGGTGACCGCCTCCGGCTGGACGTTCGGGCTGCCTCCCACCACGCCCCCGGCGAGCCTCGTGGTCGTCCGGGTCATCGCCGCCGGACTCGGCTCCGCGGCGGTGCTGCGCATGTCGTTCGCCCCCGCGCAGGGCCGCGGCGCCGGCACCGGCCCCGTCGCCCTCCTCAACGGCATCCTGCGGATCGCCGACAGCGAGCTCGAACGCAAACGCGCGCTCAGCCGGCTGTCGCACGACGACCTGGCGGGGCTGTCGTTCGAACGCGACCACGCGGCCCTCGCGGAGCTGTGCTGCCACCTCATGCGGGAGTTCGACCTGGCCGAGGCGCAGCGGCTCGGCGGCCTGGCGGCCGAGCTGAGCGGACGCGAGGACCTCACCGACGCCGACAAGCTCGACTGCTGGGGGCTGGAGCTGGCGCGGCTCGTCGGCGAGCGCGCCCTCCGGCAGGCGGCCCGGCGGCTGCGGGACCGGCCCCGCGCCGAGGCCCGCCCGGCGGCCGAACCCGACCAGCGCCCCGCCGCCCCGGCGCCCGACCACGACTACCTGGCCGAGACCGCGCCGCGCCCCTCGGTCGCCAAGACCTCCCGCCTCGCGCCGAGCGCGAACGGCAGGACGGAACGCAAATCCTTCAGCGACGCCTGACGCCCCGTGAGGTACCGGTGCGCCCCCTGGTCGGGCGCACCGGTATTTTCTCCGGCGCGCCCCTATCTCGGCCGGACGGAAAGGGCCGCCTCGGAATCGTCGCGCGCCTCCAGCGCCGCCGCGATGCGGTGCAGCGCCTCCGCCACGGAGACGAGCGCCTGCACCTGCGCGGCGGCCATGAGATTCCCCGGCGAGGGATCGGCGGCCTGGGCCTCCGCGGCCGCCTCGCAGGCCTGCTGGTTCCACCAATGCACGTGCCGATTCTATTCGGTGTCACGAATGCGGCCCATTGCGCCGCGCCGCCCCGCCGCCGGCACGGAAAAGGCTTTGCCGGCACCGGAATTGAAAGGACCCCGCCGTGACCACCGAACCCCGCGCCGCCCCGTCCGCCGGCCCTCCGCGCTGGACCGGGAAACCGGTGCGGGGGCTGACCGCCGCGGAACTCGCCGAGGCCCTCGAATACCTGGAAAGGCACCGCCCCGACGACGACGTCCTCGGCCGCGCCCTCGCCGGCGAGTTCGCCCGCCGGACGGCCGCCGCCGAGTTCGCCCGCCGCGCCGCCGCCGGCCGCGGACCGGCCGCCGGAGGGCCCCGGCCCGCCTCCCCGGATCTCGACGGGCCGCGCCGCCCGCCCCTGACGTCGCCGCCGGGACGCCCGCGAACCTCGCAGTGAGCCGGAACGCCCAGAAGGGGCCCGCGCACGCACGGGGCCGTGTGGCCGAGCGTCACTTCCGTGACTCCGGGTATGGAAGCGCCATGGACGTACGGCTGCGCAGGGTGTACGAGGAGCCGTCGGCCGACGACGGCGCGCGGATCCTGGTCGACAGGGTGTGGCCCCGGGGCCTGTCGAAGGACAAGGCCCGCCTGGACGAGTGGGAGAAGGACGTCGCCCCCTCCACCGAACTCCGCAAGTGGTACGGCCACGACGCCGCCAGGTTCGAGGAGTTCACCCGCCGCTACGACGCCGAACTGGCCGAGCCGGAACGCGCCGCGGCCCTTGACCACCTGCGGGAACTCGCCCGGCAGGGCACGGTCACCCTGCTCACGGCGACCAAGGAGATCGACCGCAGCCAGGCGGCCGTCATCGCCGCCCGCCTCCGCGACTCCTCCTGACGCGCTCCTCGCGCGTCCTTGATCGCGCTCCGCTTCTGACGCTTCTGGACGCCGCGCGTTGATTCTCCGTTCATCTGGATGGAGCGCTCCCTTTCCATGACGCCCTCGAAGGGCCTGTCATTGGACGTTCCATCCTTCCTGATCAAAGGCTCCGCAAAAAGGTATCTCACCTTCCGGGTCTCGCTGATAATAAGTGAAAAATCGGCGATTGACCCCTCTGGGCGGGCGAGTTTACGCTCCCTTTGCGCAGGTCCCAGCGAGGAGGAATCGCATGCGTAAAGGGATTGCCGTTTCCGCTGCCGCCGCAATTGCCGTGGGCGCCTTCACCGCCGTTCCGGCGTCCGCGTCCCCGCACCGGGTGCACGGGCCGAACGGGGTGACCATCGAGATCGCGACCGTCAACGGCTCGGGCTGCCCGACCGGCACGGCCGCGGTCGCCGTGTCGGACGACAAGGAGGCTTTCACCGTCACCTACAGCGACTACCTGGCGCAGGCGGGCGGTGCCTCCGGCCCGACCGACTTCCGGAAGAACTGCCAGATCGGCATGAAGGTGCACGTCCCCCAGGGCTTCACCTACGCGATCTCGTCCACCGACTACCGCGGCTTCGCGTCCCTGGAACCGGGCGCCTCCGCCGTCGAGAAGGCGAGCTACTACTTCCAGGGAATGTCGCAGACCTCCGCCGTCTCGCACACCCTGAAAGGCCAGTACGCCGACAACTGGCAGTTCACCGACATCAATGACGTGGCGCAGCTCGTCTACAAGCCGTGCGGCGAGGAGCGCAATTTCAACGTCAACACGGAACTGCGGGTGCTCAAGGGCTCCTCGGACCCCGCGAAGACCAGCTTCATCTCGATGGACTCCACCGACGGAAGCATCAAGACCACCTACCACTTCGCCTGGAAGCAGTGCCCCCCGCGGTGACGGCCGTCCCCGGCCGCGACCACCGGCGCCGAGCGTGCCGGCGTCGATCCAGCCCCGAGTAGAGGAGAACAACCGATGCGCACAGGACTGTCCGTCCCGGCGGCCTGCCTGGCCGCCCTGGCGCTCCCCCTGGCCGCCGTCCCCGCGTCCGCGGCGGCGGCGGATCCGCCCCCGCCCGACCGGATCGTCATCGACGTCAACACCGTCAACGGGTCGGGCTGCCGCGCGGGGACGACCGCGGTGGCGGCGGCGAGCGACAACACCGCGTTCACCGTCACCTACAGCGACTACCTGGCCCAGGCCGGCGGCGGCTCCAACCCGACCGACTTCCGCAAGAACTGCCAGATCAACCTGAACGTGCACGTCCCGCAGGGCTTCACGTACGCGATCGCGGGCGCCGACTACCGCGGCTTCGCGCACCTGGAGGACGGCGCGTCCGGGATGGAGAAGGCGAACTACTACCACCAGGGCATGGCGCAGACGACGCCCGTCAGCCACACGATCCGCGGCGGATACTCCGACAACTGGCAGTTCTCGGACCGCACGGACGTCTCCGAGCTCGTCTTCAAGCCGTGCGGCGAGGACCGCAACTTCAACATCAACACCGAGCTGCGCGTGTACAAGGGCAGCTCGGACGCCGCGAGGACCAGCTTCATGGCCTTCGACTCCACCGACGGGAGCGTCAAGACGGCGTACCACTTCGCGTGGAAGAAGTGCCCGGGCTGATCGGCCCTCGCCCGTCGCGCCGGGCCGCGTCCCCTGCCA